>NZ_JBMHMC010000001.1:0-15316 GCF_049179135.1 Plantactinospora sp. WMMB782
CCTCATGGATTTCGAGGGAGCCGAGAGCGACTACACCGAGCAGATGGCCGTCATGCAGGGGGTCACGGCGTTCGCCCGGGACACCGGAGCGACGTCGATCATCCTGCACCACGCCAGCGACAAGGGCTGGGACGCGAAGACCGCCCCCTACGACCCCCCGAGCCGGGATCAGGTCAAGGGCGGCCTGAGCGAGAAGCCGGAGCTGTCGCTCTCGGTGGCCCTGGATCCGAACGACCTGGAGTACAAGATTGCGTGCATCAAGCAGCGCATGGGGCCTTCGGATCCCACCGCGCGGCGGTACGCCCGGCTGCGAGCCGAGCCCCAGCGCACGCGGTTCCACCCGTTCCATTGGAGGGGCTGATGCCGAGCTTCATCGTGAAGTACCGAGTCGACGTCGAGGTCGAGGTCGACGCCTTGGGCATCGCCGAGGCGGACTGGAACGCCCTGCGCGTGCTGCGGGCGGGACTGCCCATGGGAGGGCTGGTGCCAGTGGACGCCCCACCGGAGGGCAAGGCACCGAAGGTGCCCGGGGTTCTCCGACTCAAGCTCGACACGGGCCTGGCCGAGATCCGGAGGGGCCGGCTCAGTGAGCAGCCTGAAGGGGTCTGAGCGCAACCGGGGCAAGCCCTGCAAGGACTGCGGCAAGCCGAAGGGGCCGGCGTACGCGGATCAGATCCGCTGCTACCGGTGCACCCAGGCGCGCAAGCACGCAGTGCGGAAGGCGGCCCACGGGCGCCGGGTGAAGTCGGTCTACGGCATCACGGGCGAGGAGTACGACCAGCTCTACGAGGCCCAGGGCGAGAGGTGTGCGATCTGTCCTCGCGCCCGGGGCATCACGCGCCGGCTGGCCGTCGACCACGACCACGCAGTGGAGGCGGAGCAGGGTTCCCGGGCCTCGGTCCGGGGCCTGCTCTGTGGCCCCTGCAACGACATGCTGGCCCACGTTCGGGACGACCCGGAGGTGCTGGCCAAGGCCATCGAGTACCTGCGGAATCCGCCCGCCAGGGCGGTACTCGACCTATCCGCATGACCTCAAACCGATACTGAGACCGAGGGGGTCCGATGGACCTGATCGTGGGAGCCCGGGTGCCCGAGCCCCGCTGCCAGTGCTGCGACCTGATCGGCCCGCTGTGCGGCCGGCAGCGCATGAAGGAGATCCGGGCGGACGATCCGCTGTTCGCTGACTGGCTGGAGACCCCGGAGGGCGCCCGGCTGTGACCTGGCGACCGATCGAGCGACTGAGAGGGCGGGCCGGCGGCGAGCTGGCCCGCCCCTCTCTTCCCGCCCTGCTCGACCACTACGGGGTGCAGTACAGCCCGGTCAAGACGCGGCAGATGATCCGGTGTCCGCTGCACGAGGACCGGACGCCGTCCTGCTCGCTGGACCTGGATCGCGAGCTGTGGCACTGCATGAGCTGCGGGAAGGCCGGCAGCTCGTGGGACCTGATCATGCAGCGCGAAGGGCTCACCTTCCGCGAGGCTGTCAAGCATGCCGAGGGGCTGGATCTGGCCTCCGGTTCCGTGGGAGGTCAAACCGATAGTGAGACCACAGGCAGCCTCTATGGGGGGCGTCGGCGCAAGCCGAGTGACAGAGCCAGAGGGGCCAGCTTCCGGCCGACCTGGAAGCGGAGGTGAGCGTGGCTGACGACAAGGAGCCGTTGCGGCCTCTCTCGCCGGCTCAGCGCAAGGCGCTGGAGGAGGCGGTGGCCTGCTACCAGGAGACGGCCACTCCCGAGGTGGGCGAGTGGCTGGAGGCCCGAGGCATCACGCCCGAGCTGGCCGACGAGTTCCGCCTGGGCGTGGTGGTCGACCCGATGCCGGGGCACGGGAAGTTCCGGGGCTACCTGGCCATCCCGTACCTGGATCACAACGGCGCCCCGCTGACCATCCGATTCCGGTGCCTGGAGGAGCACGTCCACCGCGACCACTACCACGGCAAGTACATGTCCGTGGAGGACGAGCCGGTCCGGATGTTCAACATCGGCGCGATCCACCGAGCCGGGGACACGATCCACGTCGCCGAGGGCGAGCTGGACGCGATCATCCTCAACGCCATGGGCCTGCCGGCCGTCGGAGCACCCGGGGTGGAGAGCTGGGCTGGCCGGCACCGCCGGATGCTCGCCGGCTTCAGCAAGGTCTGGGTCTGGGCCGATCCGGACGACGCCGGAGCCAAGCTGACCAGCAAGATCACGCGCTCCCTGCGGAGCGCTCAGGCCGTCTCGCTTCGACAGGAGCACGGCGACGTCACGGACCTGTACGTAGCGGGCGGGCCAGCAGCCCTGCTCGAACTGATCGAGGAGCGAGGATGACCGAGGTTCTGATCGACGTGGCGGGCCAAGAGATCCGCCCGGGTGACCCGGTGGTCTACCCGCAGATGTCCGGCCGCTCCGTCCAGATGGTGCTCGGCACGCTCGTCTCCTACAACGGCAAGAGCGCGAAGATCGAGCGCCAGGAGGGCACTCGGTGGAGCGCCGGCTACCAGCGCACCCGCTACCGGGACAAGCGGACCGGCAAGGGCATCGACCCCTACGCCAGCGACAAGGGCTGGGAGGTCAAGGCCCACTACCTCTACACCCACAAGGAAACCGGCGAGGTGATCTCCGAGGAGGAGCTGAATCGCCGACACCCGATCGTCGCCAACTGGAGCGCCTACGGCTACCGGGGGCAGAACGACGCATCCTGGGCGGCCCGCCACCAGTACGAGCGGCAATACGTCCAGGGCGTGCTCAAGGACTACGTCGAGGAGTACCGCAGCGCTCCGACCCCGGTGACCATCCACAACGTCAAGAACATCGTCAAGGTGCCGGCCCCGAGCAAGGAGAGCAAGTGACCATCCTGACCCCTGAGGACGCCGCTGAGTGGGCGCGGCAGTACGTGGACGAGCAGGAAGCGGGCGAGGCCCTGTCGCTCGTTAAGGACGAGCTGGAGCGGCAGGACGAGCAATGGGGCCGGCAGGACCACCCGGTGCTCGCGGGCAATGAGCGGGCCTACTTCCTCCGCCGCGCCGAGATCGAGAAGGCCGTCAACGACGCCCGCAAGAAGAACCGGACTCCGGCCTGGGCCGGCATCCTCCTGGAGGAGGTCTATGAGGCCCTGTCGGAGGTCGACCCCGATGCGTACGAGATCGAGCTGATCCAGGTCGCCGCCGTCGCGCTTCAGATGTGGCGGTCGAGCCGGCGCCAGCGCGCTGCCTCGGTGCACACCGTTGACGCGGTGCAGGCGGCCTTCATGGCCTACGCGGACACGGTAACCCGGCTGGCGGAGATGACCGGGATCCCGCCCACGGTCCTTTGGGCCATCGAGGGCGAGCCGAGCCCCGCCGAGGCCGACCCGACCAACCCGTGGGCCGGAATCGAGGCCGCCCCGCTGGTCGACCGCAAGGAGACTGAGTGACCGACCCGGGGGCGTACCGAACGCTCTACATCGACATCGAGACGGCGCCCAACACGGCGCACGTCTGGAGCCTCTGGAAGCAGACGATCAGTCTGAGCCAGCTCATGGAGTCCGGGCGGGTGATCTCGTTCGCCTGGAAGTGGCGCGGCGAGCCGGAGACGCACTTCCTCTCGGAGTTCCACGTCGACCACGCCGCCATGATCGACGCTGCCCACGGGCTGCTGAGTCAGGCCGACGTGGTTGGCCACTACAACGGCAAGCGGTTCGACATGCCCACCCTGAACCGGGAGTTCGTGGTCGCGAAGCTGGGGCCGCCGGCCCCGTACCAGCAGCTCGACTTTCTGGAGACGGTGAAGCGGCGCTTCCGGTTCCCGAGCAACAAGCTGGACTACGTGGCCCAGCAGCTCGGGCTGGCCGGGAAGGTGAAGCACGAGGGGCACACCCTCTGGGTCCGCTGCATGGCCGGTGACCCCGAGGCGTGGGAGCTGATGAAGCTCTACAACATGCAGGACGTCGTCCTGCTGGAGCAGCTTCACGATCGGCTGATGCCCTGGCTGGTCGGCGCTCCGAACCAGCGCCTCGTAGTCGACGGCGACGACGTCTGCCCGCACTGCGGCTCGGAAGACCTGCGGCGCGAGGGCTACGCCCTGACCTCTACCGGCAGGTACCAGCGGTTCCAGTGCCGGGGCTGCGGCGCATGGAGTCGGGCCACCCGGAGGTTCGACGGCACCGATACGCGGCCCGTTTCCGCGACCTGAAACTGATACTGAGACCGAGGAGCTGGGTTGAACATCCGAGAGAAGCGCGTCCTGGCTGCAACCCTGCGGTCGGACGCGGTCCGGGCGCGGGAACGGCAGAACCGGCACGAGGCGCAGATCGCGGCCGTGCGGGAGCGGCGTGACGCCGCCCTCACCGAGGAGTGGCGGGAGGTGCTGACTCGCCGGCTGGGCCACCTGTACCTGGCGGCGGCCGGCGCGCAGCGCGCCCACGAGGAGACCCTGGCCTACCTGCACGGGCTGGCCGGCTCGCTCCCCGAGCAGGAGCGCGACATCGAGGCCGGCGAGCCCCCGCACGGGCGCGGCTTCGAGTGGACGTTCGTGGAGGAGTCGCCGGAGGCGCACAGCATCGCCGGGCGGGCCGCCCGGAAGGTAGCCGACCGGTACGGCTCCGACGAGGCGGACCTCTACCAGGAGGCCCTGATCCTGCTGGCCGTCAAGGCAGGATGGGTACGCGAGGAACTGGCCGCCGGGCACGTCAACCACGTCTTCACCGACGTGGCCCGGGACCTGGAGGACCAGGTCCGCACCGAGGCCCGTCGACCGCAGAGCGTGTCCTACGACGCGATGCGGGACGGCCAGCGGGACGAGGAGGAGTCGGTCGGCATCGAGCTGGCCGACGGGGACGTGCCCCTGCCTCCAACGCGAGTCCGCAACGGCGAGTACGCCGGCATGATGATGGGCCTTCGCTGGGCCGCGCCAACCGGCTCGGCCGGTGGCCGGATCACGGTTCGGCGGGTGGTCGCATGATGTGGGGGCTGCTCGTCTGCGGACTCATGGCCGTGCTGGTTCTCCTGGCGAACCTGCCGAAGGGTGGGGGCGGGAGCGAGTGATCTACTTCGCCATCTTCGCTCTGCAAGTTCTGGCCATCTTGATCGGCTGGGCCTGGCCCGTCGGCGAGCAGCGGTGGTACGCCGGGGTGGCCCGCCTCCATGGCTGGTGGCGCTGGCTCCCGATCTACGTCAGCCCGATGTTCTGGGGCAACCCCTGGTACCGGCACGTCAACGGCATCGCGGTCGGCTCGTTCGGCCGCTACGTCTACGCCTTCAGGGACGGACCACTGTGACCTACACCCTCGAAGTGGTGGAGCGACTGCTTCCGGCCGTGTTCGATCCCACCATGACGAAGGGTGCGGAGAATCCCCTCTCCCCCGCGTACAGGTCGAAGTGCAAGCACTGCACCCCGGGACGGGATGCGTGCACGCACCGCTGCGATCTGGACCAGTGGGGGGAGGGGTGCCTCCTCTCCTTCGAGGGAGACGAGTTCGGGGTGTGCCGGCACGTCCACAACGGCCGGCGCTCTGGGGGCTGCGGGTTCTGCTGGTGCTTCAGCGGCCACGACCGGCGAGCCTCCGTCAACGTCAAGACCGGCAACACGGTGGTCGCGGCGATGGCCGACGTCCGCCGAGCCTGGGAGCAAGCCCCTCTCCTCGCCCTGCATCGTCGCCGGCTCCTGCTGCGGTACGGCCTGGATTGGTCACAGGGCGAGATCGCGAGCAAGGAGGGTGTGAGCCAGCAGGCGGTGGCCAAGGCGCTCAAGGGCGGCCTGACGGCCCTGGCCGACTACCTGAACGGCGAGGCGACGTGAGCGCGATCGGGCCGATCCTGATCTGGCTGCTCATAGCCTTCGGCCTGGGCTTTACGACCTGGGCGATCAGGGAGTGCGTGCTGATCGGGCGCCAGGTGCGCGACATCGAGCGCCGCGTTCACCTGCAACGCGAGGTGCAGGCAACCTGCAACCTCTACCCTCCGATGCACGAGACCCGACGATGGCTCCACGACGAGTGGATCCGCTCGGTCGGCAGAGATGTCCGGTAGCACGAAACAGAGAAGCCCCCTGCCTCGCGGCGGGGGGCCTTTTCTGCGTCGCTCGGTACTCTCGGGGCATGGCGGAGCGCCCGAGCGTCGTAATCGTCTACACGCCGTATGCCAGGGCGGTCGGGGCCGCCCTGCGGTCGCGCCGACAGCTCAATCCGTTGCTCACCCGGCTCGCTCTGCGGGCGGCACGCGTCAGGCGTGCTGCTTCGCGAGACTGACGAACGCCTGCCAGGCGGTCGACTCGAAGGCCAGGGTGCCGCCGTCGCGGTCCTTGCTGTCCCGGACCAGCACCCGGCCGGGAAGGTTGTCGGCGACCTCGACACAGTTGCCGCCGTTATCGCTGCTGCGGCTACTCGTACGCCAGTTCGGTTCCATGGTGATCAATCGCCTTCATAATAAGTTGGCGGGACTCCTCCGAGGGTAGCGCCTTGGAGCAGACACTCTCCCACGCGGTGACCGCACGCCGTAGATCTCGTGCTCGGCTGCCGATTTTACCCTCCACCAGGTCGTCCAAGTAGACGACCGTTGACCCGTCGGCCAGGGTTGCGATAGCGAACGCACCGGCCACTCCCGCATGTATCCCGGCGGAGGTCGGCACCACGCGGACGTGGACGTTGGGGCGGTGGCCGATGTCTACCAGGTGGGTTAGCTGCTCTTTCATGACGTCCGGCGCCCCTTGGTGCAAGACGGACTCTCCGATGATGGCAGCGAGCGTTACCGGGTCTGGACGATCTAGTGCCGCCGCCTGGCGCTCCATCCGAGTGCGCAACGCTTCCTCCGCCTGGCCCGGGGTGTGCCAGCCGGTTCCGAAGATGGCCCGCGCGTACGCCTCTGTCTGAAGCAGGCCGGGCACAATGGAGTGCTCCCAGAGCCGCAGGGCTATGGCCCGCTCCTCGTTGTCCGCCCACGGGCGCAACCATGGCGCCACGGCATCCCCACGGGCCTGCTCGGCGGCCTTCCGCAGCTCACCGTCAGCCCTGAGGGTGTCGTCCAGCCGGGCGGCCATGTCGTCCGCTGGAACCGATCGGCCTGACTCGTAGTGGCCTATCTGGGAGCCGGTGACGTGCACCTCGGCGCCCAGGGCATCCTGAGACAGGCCGCGCTCCGTCCGGAGCCTGCGCAACATGTGACGAAACTCGTTCGTGTCGGCCAACTGTCCCCCTCCGCCCATCTGTAGGCCACAACTGCCCTGGACACATCTTCCGTCACCATGCGGTCACGGTCCAGGGTGGATCACAGACGGAGAGGGGCGGCCCGCAAATCCATACCCCCCACCCAAACGCCTCGGGGGCGGCCCTTCCGCTCCCTTGGGTGGCACACCTCCGTCGCACGGGGGATGGCGCGCCGGGGACTAATACCGGGCGCCGTCCCCCTCTCCTATCTGCCGGCTCAGGAGGGCACGACATGGGACAACGCCTCAAGCCCCGTCATCGCCGCGCGTGGTGGCTCCTCTGGCTCTACTGTCGATGCGGCCAGCGCTGGTGCTGCCCCGACTCGATCGAGCGGGTACCGACGCCATGCGGCCGGCACGCCTTCCGCGTACAGGTGCGGGCGGCCACGACTGCCGCCAGGATCGCCAGGGAGGCGCAAGCGCAGGTCGGATGGATGGACCGGATTCCGGACAACGAGCCGTCGCCACTCCCGGCACCCCCGCCACCCCCGCCACCCCCGCCACCTTCGCGGGGCGGTCGGTACGAAGGGTGGAACGGTCCGACGCTGAGCAACGCCGGCCTAACGGGGTACCTGACGCCCGGTCAGGCGCACCGAGGCCGCTACGGGGAACGGCGCCAGCCTCAGCGAGCCGGCCGGGTGTAGTCGTGATTGGGCCGTGGGCGCGATGGGAGCGGCACGCCGTGCGAAAGCGGTTGGCGGCGGCGCGCACGGGGCAGCACCTCCCGGGGCCTCGGTACGCCTGCCTGGAGTGCGAGCGCGAGTGGCCCTGCAAGGATGCCCGGCTGGCCCTACTGCGCAGCTTCGACGGCAACCGCATCGGGCTGATGATGTATCTCGCCGCGCACCTCGCCCGAGCCCTGCAAGCACTGCCGGACCGACCCCCAGAGATGATCGTCGGACAGATCCTCTACTGGGTACCCAGGCGCCGGTAACCCCAACTCCCGCACGCTGGGTCCAGCCATGGCGGGACGGTGCGAGCCGTTGCAGCGGTGAGCGCCCGCGAGACCCCCGGCCTTCCCCTTGCCGGGGGCCTCTGCGCGTCCCGGCTGGTCACGGGGCCGGGGTAGTGATGCCTCCGCTGAAAAGTCGGCCCATGCAGTTGTCCGGAAGCACTAATAGCGCTACCCTGGTCGCTATGACCGCTCGTCAGATCAAGAGCGCGGCCCGACGCCGCGCCATGAAGGCTCTTGCGCCCACCGTCCACGCCCCCCGAGCGATCGTCTACGTCCGCATGAGCATGGACCGGACCGGCGAGGGCGCCGGCCTGAAGCGCCAGGAGGAGGCGTGCCGAGCGCTGTGCCTGGCCCGGGGCTGGGAGGTGGTGGAGGTGGTAGATGACACGATGTCCGCCACCACGATACGCCTCGGTGAGCGACCGGGCTGGCAGCGCGTGGTCAAGCGGATCGAGGCCGGCGAGGCGGACCTGATCGTCGCCTGGCACCTCGACCGAGTCACCCGCAGCATGAAGGATCTGGAGTCGCTGATCGAGCTGGCGATCGACAAGGGGATTGGCCTGGCCACGGCCACCGGGGACATCGACCTCACCACGGACGTCGGCCGGATGGTGGCGAGGATCCTGGCCGCCGTCGCGGCGGCCGAGACGGAGCGCAAGGCGGAGCGGCAGATCCTCGCCAACGACCAGCGGATCGCCGAGGGCAGGCCGCAGTGGGTGCGCAGGCCGTTCGGCTACGAGATGGACGGCTCGCTGCGGCAGGAGGAGGCAGAAGCCCTCAGGAAGGCGTACCGCGACTTCCTGGCCGGCAAGGGGACCACGACCATCGCGAAGGAGTGGAACGCGGCCGGCTTCAAGTCCTCTGCCACGCCAAAGGAGGAGGCTCGCAGTTGGGGGCCGACGAGCAAGGGCTACAACCCCTCCGGGTGGTCCATGCAAGCCGTGGTGGCCCTGCTTCGGTCCCCGCGCAACATCGCCAAGTCGACCCTCTATGGCGAGGTCATGGGGGAAGGCAACTGGGATCCCATCGTGGACGAGAAGACCTGGCGGGCGGTGCAGCAGAAGTTTGCCGACCGTGGGCGCCCGGATGCGAACCCCGGGAAGACCGCCAACCTGCTCTCGGGCATCGCCGTCTGTGGCGTCTGCGGCGGTCGCCTCGTGGCCAACCGGCGCGCACACGACGGACTCCGCATCTACCGGTGCGGCGGCCTGGGCACCAGCGCCAGCCGCGAACGTGGCCACGTCTCGATCGGCTTCGAGTTCGCGGACGGGCAGATCGTCCGCCGGATGGTCGACCAGATGCGGAAGACCGGCCGGGTGACCTTCCGTCCTCAGGCGCCGGGCGTGGACACCGAGCCCCTGGAGCAGAGGGAGCGCGAGATTCAGGCGCTCATGGCCGAGCTGGTGGAGGACCGGGCCGCCGGCTACATCGACCGCACCGCACTGCGGGACGGGACGGCCAAGCTGCGCGCCGAGCTGGCCGAGATTCAGGCCGAGATCACCAAGGCCGGCGCCGCTGGCGGGCCTGCCGACGAGATCGACATCGAGGCGGCCTACGACGAGTTCGACCGGTTCGACCTGGGAGAACAGCGGGACATCATCCGAGGCGCCTTCGAGTCGATCAAGGTTCTACCGCGCGGCAAGGGCCGGGGAACCTGGAAGCCGGAGCACCTGGAGACCGAGTTCGCGCCCGAGTGGCTGTAGTGGGGTGGGCCGGCAGGTCGCCGGCCCCCACCTCAGTCCCACTCGGCCCAGTTGCCGGGCCCCAGGCCCGACTTGATCCTCTCCAGATCTACCTGGCCCCGCTCGACCAGCTTGGCCGCGTCGCCGGCCGCTTCACGAATGAGGTGCAGTGCCTCGGCCAGGTCGCCCGGATTCCCGGGCGTCTCCCGCAACGTCGCCGCGCTGGCCGCCAGAGCCATTGCCTCCGTCGTCATGTCCGCCCCATGCAGGCGCGCGGCGAACTCCAGGAGTAGCTTGTCCAGCTCGCTCGCGTCCGGGTCCGGTTCGAAGGACCGCTCGGTGAAGTAGTCGCTCATGATCCGCCATTCCCTCCGGTGGTACGTGGCGCAAGCAGGCCCCTTCGGCGGGAGCCGGGCACAAGGCCCGGCATCCACCGGAACGGCCCGTCCAGCGCTGCTAAGCGTCCTGGGCGAGCATCTGCGCGCCCTGCTTGATGATGGCGAGTACGTCGGTCGGAGTCAGGGTCACCTCGGCCGTGGCCCCGCTCTTGTCGGTCACGCCCAGGTGGTACTCGCCGCCCGCGCCGCTGGTCACGCGGGCCAGGAACACGGTCCCGTCGTTCGTGGTGGGCAGCTCCAGCGCACCGGCCAGGTCGAGCCGGGCTGCGTTCGTCGTTGCCATGCGTACTCCGATCCTCTGTCGTGCTCGGCTAACCGATGGTAGTGGTGTCCGGCCCGATCGGCCGGACGTCCTCCAGCACGTCCCAGCCGGCCGCGAACAGGTCGACGTCGTTCTTCCGGTAGTGGTGCCCGCAGAAGTCGAGCACCTGGCCGTCCTTGGTCACCCGCACGAGAGCCGGGGCCGGGCAGGCCCCGTCGCACTTCTGCTGCCCGACGGACAGCGGGATCTCCAGCAGCGCCGCGCTCACCGGCTCACCCCTCGCTGGACTTCGCGGAAGACCTCGCTCACCGCGAGGACGGTCCTCCGCAACTGGGCGCCGAAGACCGCCATCTGCTCCTCCGGCGTGCGCTGCCGGCACGCCGCGTGCTCCGGCCTCTCGCCAGGCGGGGTCGGCCCGACGCCGGCCAGCCGGGACCCAGGGATTCCACTCATGCCGTCACCTTCCTGGCCTTGCTGGCCTTCTTCTTCGTCTCCGCTTGAGCGAACTTCGGGCAGACCCCGCACACCACGCACTTCCCGCGCGAGGTGCCCTCCTGGGCGTGCGCGTAGGCCGGACAGCCGCAGCCATCCGTGGCGCAGTAGCCGTATCCACCGCCCGGCCTGCCGCCGGCCTCGTTGGTGGCTACCTGGCCCATGCCGTAGACCGGCACCACACCCCAGTCATCCGGCGGGATCAGGGCTCCCTCGTACTTCTTGCCGTACGTCTTGGCCTCGGCCTCGGAGGAGAACGGCCCGAAGGCCGCCCCCTCCCCGCGCCGCACGCCGAGCACGTACCACGTGCGGAACCAGAGCAGGTCGGCGACCTGCTTGATCAGCGCCTTGGCCATGTCCTCCGGGGTGTCGAAGTCGTCGGACTCCAGCGTCGCGACGACCTCGCGCACCTCCTCGCCCCGGGGCGTCAGCCTCACTCGATTGCCTCCGCCACGGCCTCCCGCAGCCACTCCGGGGCCTCCTCGGAGAAGTGGCGCATGTTGTACCAGCTCTCGTTGTCGCGGAGCTTCTCCGAAGCCACCCCGGACTTCAGCACCACGCCGCCGGAGACGTCGACCGAGGCCAGCTCCCCGTTGTGCAGCCTGATGTTGATGCGATCGGGCAGGAAGCTGCGCTTCGTCTTCCGGTGCTCCTGGTACCGGTTCTGCATCGGCTCGGCACCCTCCACCCGGAGCGCGATGTGCCGGTTCACGCTATCGATCAGCTTCTCGGTCTTGATCTCCACTACCCCTCCCTCCTCCTCGGCCGGCTCCCAGCCCTCGGCACCACACCGAGTGCACTCCCAGGCCACGCCGTCCGGCCCGTTGTACGTGTCCCGCGTGCGATGCTCGGGGTAGCCGTCCGCGCACACGCTCTCGTTGTCGTCGTCCGGCTCATCGCTCACAGCTCGTGTGCCTCCCAGATCTCGACGGCCGGCGAGTCGTCGCGGTCCGTGAAGGCGTCCTCGACCCACGCCGTAGCCACGGCCACGCGCTCGCCGGGCTGGTAGTAGTTGCCGCGCCAGGTCACTTCGACGCAGAGCAGGGTCTTCTTCTCGCCCGCCCCCTCGCTCATGAGCCGTCCCACAGGTCGCTGACTTCGAGGACTCTCTGGAGGCGTTCCTCCAGGCGAGCCACCCTCGCCTCCAGCTCGGCCACCCCATCCTTCGGTGCCGACTCCAGGGCGCCCGGGTCAACCCAGGCGTAGTCGTTGCTGCCCGCCCGGCGGATCAGCACGCTCCCCGGGCGAGCCTCCATCACGTAGACCTCGTCACCCGGCAGAAGCCAGCCGTCGCACGTGTTCGTCTGGGCGGGCTCCCTCAGGTACACCCGCCGGCCTGCCTCAAGGTCCGTCACGGGCGATACACCGTCCTCGCCTCGGCTTCGGTGAGCGGCAGGATCGGATCCCACTGCCCCGGCGCCGCCTGGCCGAGCTTCCACATCAGCGTTTCAGCCTGGATCAGGTTGAAGACGACTGCCGCCGCGTGGTCCTCGTCTCCCTCACCAGCGAGCCACTGAACCAGGTGGCGCATCGCGCTGGACCTCGCCCGGTTCAGCTCCTTCGGGCTATTTCCCTTCTCCCAGTTCCTCTCGCCGTACTTCGCAAGACCCTGCGTCATGCGATTCGCGACGCGCACCATGAACTGATCGGCATAGGGAACCCCGAGGGGGAACAGGAGGTCGAACCGAGCCTTTCCCTCCTCGGTGTCCCGCACCATTCCCGACTCGAACTCGTCGCGCACCCCGGAGTCCTTGGTCACGAACTTCCGCTCGTTTGCTGCCAGCAGCTTGATGGCCTCGGTCTCAGTATCGGTTTCGGAGCCCACGCCTACACCTCCGCCAGATCGCCAGTAATGAGCCGGCCTGCTACGTCCACGATGATCGCAGCGGCGATGACGTCGGCCGGCTCGCCACCACTGCGTACCCGCTTGGCGTACCGCCGGAGCTGCCGGTCGATCCGCCTGCGCTCGTTGGCCCGCAGGCCGTCCGCCAAGCCCTCCACGACCTCAGCCGCCCGCTCGATCTCCTCCTTGGTGGCCTCCGTGCCGTCGCCGAGGATCACCCGCAGGTTCGGAATCTCGCCGGTCTGCTCGACGGCGGCCTCCCGCAGGATTGCGTGGCCCTCCTCGGTGTCCCAGCCTCGCTCCCGGCGCCGGGAAGCGATTCGCGCCGAAAGCCGCTTCAGCCCTCGCGAGGGCGCCTCGACCAGGTACCACCAGAGCCATTCGAGGATGTTCATGTCGCCTCCTTGTCTGCTCAGAAGTCGCCCGGAGCGACCTGGAACACGGTCAGGCCCAGGGACCGCCACATGTCCACGACCTGCTGTCGGTCATCGAAGACGCCGACCACGTTGTAGCTGTCGCGGATGTGCTTGTTGAACAGCTCCCGCTTGACCGTCGAGTCCTTACGGGTGTCGCCAGATGCCCGCATGTGCAGCGCCGTGAACGGCACATCAACGTGCTCGATCAGCCACTTCTCGGTGGCCCCTCGGCAGGCATCCGTGCGGCCGGAGCAGAAGATCACGAGATAGTCGGCCGCGTGCATCGCCCGAACCGCCTCGATGACCGCCGGGTTCGGCCGGTCCTCGTGCACCCGCGACTCATCGAACGGCGACCGCGCGCACATCAGCGCCACCGTGCCGTCGATGTCCACGATGACGGCCTTCGGCTTGTCGAGCAGTGGCACATACGGCACCATCGAATCGAGCGCGTCGGACACCTCGATGGGCAACGGCAACGGCCACGGCTTGCCGTGCACGAACCGACGGTGGAAGTCCCGGATCACCTCAGCGCCCACGTAGGCGGGCGCGGTGCGCTGCTTGTCCCGCTCGATGCACTCCTCCACGGGCACGTCGGTCAGGTCCCATACCTCGAAGTCGGCGCCGGCCAGCGTCGCCAGCCGGCGCAGGTCCCGAGCGGCGCGGGTGGGTAGGTTGGTGTCGTCGTCAACAACGTCGATGCCAAGGCGCAGCAGGTGGGAGATGCTGGCGTCGCGGATGGCGATGATGGCCTTCTCGGTGCCGGGCGACTCGCCGCCCTGCTTGATGTAGGTTCCGGCGTGAGCCATCTGCCGCAGGTCGTCGCGGTTGACCCGAGCCCGGCGGACCGGGTCGGAAGCCACCCACAGCTTGGCCTTGGTGGTCTTGCCGGAACCCGGAAGCCCTCGGGTGATGATCAGCTTGGGCATCAGGCGACCGCCTCCAGGTCTCCGACCTCCTGGTCCAGGAGCTTTGTCTCGTGCCGCAGGAACTCCGGGCTCTTGGCCTTCAGGACGAGCGGTGTGATGCCCTCGACCCGCAGGCACACGCCTTCGTCCACCATGGACCCGTCCGTGGGCACGGCACCGCCGAGGTCGAAGCCCTGGTCCACGAGGCGCACGTCGAGGAAGTTGTTGGCCACCCAGTGCTCATCGATCTCGTACCCGTGGGCGCCGGCCAGTTCGGGCACCGTGTCCAGGCCGACCGAGGCGCAGAACTCCTGAACTGCCGGCCAGCTCAGGTCGATCTGCCGGCCGTCCTCGTTGATCGTGGTCACCCGGTAGATGTAGAGCTGATAGCCGCCCTCGGGGATGCGGTAGGTGTAGCCCTTCTGGATCGGGGTGTTCGTGTCCGGCACCCAGCCGATGACCTCGCCGTAGACGATGAACCCCTTCGGCAGCAGGCCCTTGAGCTGCGAGCCGATCTGGGAATACAGGTCGGTGCCGTAGAAGTCGTGGCCGGACGGATTGTCCGGGTCCTTGACCACGTTGCGCGAGCCGTAGACGTACGCCCACTCCCGCTCGACCACTCGCACCCCGAGCAGCTTGGCGATCCGCTCGCGCCAGGTCAGCTTGCGCTGCACCAACGTGTGACCGATCCGGATCGACGTACCGTGCAACTTCTGGGTGATCACGACGTGATCGGTCGGCCCGATGGCGTCGGCCATCCGGAAGTAATTCGCCGTGTCGAAGTGTTTCGGGAACAGCCGCTCATCGACCCGGGGCTCCCGCTTCGTCCTGACCTGCTGGCCGGCGCCGCGCTCGCGCGGGGGCCGGATCTCGTACTTCCGGCAGATCTCGTTCCCGTCGAGCGTGTCGAAGGTGTCGCCCTCCTTGAGCTGGTCCCACTCGGTGAAGAACCCCGAGAGACTGGACAGCGGCATGAACAGGGCGTCGCTGCGGTGACCACGGAACTTCAGCGCCTTGACCCGGCGGTTGTCCTCCAGGTAGCCCTTCTTGCTCGGGTCGGCGTTCAGCTCCGCGTGCCGGTGCAGGCCGTTGGCGGCGGCGTACGCCAGGCTGAGCTGGGTCTCGGCGCCGAACAGGATGCCGAGGTCCCCCTCCTTGATGTCCTTCGAGACGATCGCCTGGTAGCCCAGGAGCGGGACGCCGACCA
>NZ_JBMHMC010000002.1:0-19209 GCF_049179135.1 Plantactinospora sp. WMMB782
ATGTGACAGCCTGGCAAAGGCTGTGACCGACGGGGGGTCAAATTGCCTAGGATCGCTGTTCTTAGAGATCGTCGCGGGGCCAGAACAAGGGTTAGCCTGCCGGCACCGGATCATTCCATCCGTGATCAGAATGTGCGCGCCCTGCTCCCATGTTGAGCGAACACCCGAAGCGTTGCCAAACGTGCCGCGCTGGGCTGCGCTTCAACCTCGCGACGACATCCGACCAAGCCGGGGAGGTGGTCTCGTCATTGCGCGCGCTCCGCCCTGTGTAGAGGGTCGACACCGTCACCGATAGCTCCCCCGAGGAAGCGCAGCCACTGCACAAATTGTTTCTGATCTCTACGGCACTGCAACAATCTACCGAATCTGGAGAGTTTCGTGCGGAAGAAGATCTCACAGGCGTTGATCACCGGCGTTGCGGCTTTCGGCCTGGTCGGCGTGGCGGCCGGGGTGGCAGTTGCCGACTCCTCTTCGGCTCTGGCGTGCACCCTCCGGGCCGACGTACCGAACTCGAACAACGACGCGGTCGTGGGTCGTGAAGGCTGCTCCAACACGGTCGACGGCGAAGGCCGCATCAGGGAGGACCGAAACGCCTGGCCCGACGACACCGTAGGTTCGATCTCCGGCGGTGGCTGGGGCACCAAGACGGTCAACGGGTCCTGCGGCAACGGCCGTGGTAGCTACTACTCTGATTTCAAGTCGAGCACCGGGGCGTCGGCGGCGTCGTCGCGCGCCACCCGCTGCTAGCTTCACTGCGAGTCCCACTACTACGACGGCAAGAGGTATGAGTGACCGGGATCGTCGAGGTTCGAAACCTGTCATTCTCGTACGGGAGGCGTCGGGCCTTGACCGGCGCCTCCTGGACGATCGGTCCGGGGGTGACCGCCCTGCTGGGTCCGAACGGGTCGGGAAAGACCACATTGCTCAAGTGCATGGTGGGTCTGGCACGCCCAAGCCACGGTCAAGTGATCATCGATGGTCGGGACGTCAGCGACGGTAAGGCGGCGCAGGCGTTACTTGGGTACGTACCGCAGAACCCGTCGCTTCCCGGGCTGGCGAAGGTGCGCGACCTCGTCGGCTATGCGGCCTGGCTGAGTGGGCTGGCAGCGGCGCGGACGGACGATGCGGTCGAGATTGCACTGCGCAGGATGCAGGCCTCGGACCTGGCATCCCGGAGGATCCGCACCCTCAGCGGCGGGCAGCGTCAACGGGTCGCACTGGCCACCGGCATCGTGCACGATCCGCGCATCCTCGTCCTGGACGAGCCGACCGTCGGTCTCGACCCGGGGCAGCGGCTCAAGGTGCGGCAGGTGATCCAGCAGTTCGCCGTCGAGCGGCCGGTCGTGCTGTCGACCCACATGACCGAGGATGTCGAACACCTCGCGGACTCGGTCGCTGTCCTGGTCGGCGGAAAGATCCAGTACCAGGGCCCGATCTCGCAGTTGAGCATTCCCGAGGCGTCCGGTGACGGCCGTCCGGGGTCGCCGTTCGAGCGCGCCTACGACGATCTGATCGTCTCCCTCGGCGGCTCCGAATGAGACGCCTGCGCCTGCTGTTCGGCTGGCCCGGGCCCGTGTGGGTCTTCCCGGCCGCGGGCGCTGTTCAGGCGACCGCCTCGTTCCTGGCAACCAGGGACGTCGTCGGATCCGACTACGTCACCTGGTCGGCTGTCGCAACCTCCTGGCACGAGTCGCTCTGGATCCCGGGATCACTGTTGGCCGGGGTGGCCGCCGCGCTCGGCGCGACATATTTCCCCCGGGCGTCACCGGTGGCCGCGGCGCTGCGGCCGAGGGTGGGCGGCGGCCTGTTCCTCGTCCACGGGCTCGCCCTGGCGCTCTGGCTCTGCCTGGGACATACCCTCGGGTTGGCCCCGGCGCACCTCGCCGCGGCGCGGGAGGCGACCGCCGGTGCGTTGGCCCCCCAGGACGTGCTCGTCGGTCTGGCCGGGGTGACCACATTGGCGGTGCTCGGGTTCTGCGCCGGTGCTGCCGTCCGGCACTGGGTGATCGCCCCTGCCGTCGCGGTTCTGGCCTTCGCGGTGATGGGTCTGCCGAACGAGCCGCTGTTCATGCCGATCGGGCTCTTGCTGCCGGTGCGGCAGTGGACTCCCAGCTCGCCCAGGTTCGAGACGAACCCCGCGACCGCCGCCTTCGCCGTCGTCGCCTCCATCGGGATCTGCCTGCTTGCCGCCTCTCTCGCGTCGTGGGCCGCGTCCCGTGGATCGGTTCACCGACAGGGCCGGCGGCTGGTCACCTGGCTGGCCGTGTTGGGTGCCCTGACCGCGATCGCCTTCGCGTGGCGTCCTGCGCTCACGGTGGTGGACCGTCCCGTACCCCGCCTGTGCCAGCAGGTCGACGGCGCAGAGGTGTGCCTGCACGCGGCGAACCAGCCGGCTATGGCCCGTACCGTCGATGTCGTGGCGCGGTTGCGGGTCGCCGGACTGGCTCCGATGCTGCACCGGGTGACCGATGTCGCCGTATCCGATCACGACACCGCACGCGCTGGAGAGGCCCTCGTCAACCTGGACCCGAGCCCACGGGACCGAAGGTTCCTCGCCACCACGATTCCCGACCAGGTTGCCCTGCAGGTGAGCGAAGCCGTCACGCTCGGCGGCTGCCTCCGGCCCGGCCAGACCGCCGAAAGCTACGACGCCGCCACCGTCCTCTACGCACGGGTTCTCGAACTGGCCGGATTCGAGGAGCTGGCCGGCGCCTTCGGCCCCGCCGAACCGTCACCGGAGGCGCGGAAGCTGACCACCATGGACGCCGAGCAGATCGGCGCATTCGTCCAGACCAACCAGGAGTTGATCAGCTCGTGCCGGCTGTCCGCCGTTCTCGGGTGACGGGAATCCGCGCCGCAGGACTGTGGCACGTCCGTGGTGGCCCGCTCGCGATGACCGTCATCGTTGCCGCACTGCTGTTCACGGCGTTGTTTCCCGAGCTGAGCCTCTCGGTGAGTGTGGTGTTCGACCTGCCGGCCCGGGGTGTGGGCACGCCGGAGATCGTCGCGGTCGCACTGGCCAGCGTCCTTCCCGCCATCACCGTTCCGCGATTCGACAGCCGCGAACTCACCGCCGGACTGTCGGCCCGGATCGGGCACCTGGCCTACTCCGGGGCCACGCTCGCCGCACCCCTGACCGTCCTGCCGACCTGGTACTGGGTGATCGGACTGAGCCATCCCGAGGAGGAGTTCCCACCCCTGCACGGGTTGATCGGCAACGTGGTCGTCTTCGCATGCCTCGGCGCCATCCTGTGCCTGACGCTCGGCCCGCTGGCCTCCGTCGTGGTCACCCCGGCACTCTTCGCGGGTTTCGTGGTCGCCCAGCATGCGGCACCGAACTCGCTCCTCACCGACGAGTTCGCCACCGGCCGCTCCTGGCACACCAACTACCTGGTCACTGTTGCCATGGTCCTGCTGACCCTCGCCCTCGGTTGGCGGCTACACGCCATCCCCCGGCCCAACCGCCCCTGACCCGCCGACCCGGTTCCGCCAGGCTCCGCCACCCCGCAGGATCGTGCTCTTCCTGGGAAGGCGTGACCTCCGCCGGTCGTGAGGGCCCCCTCCCCGGAACGAGCACGGTCCTGCCGCAAGTTGGCACCCCTCCGGACCGGCGCCGTCAGGCGTGTATGGGATGAGGGGGTGGGTGTGAACGCTGAGGAGTCCTTCCGCGCGTACGTCGGAGCGCGGCTAACCGCGCTGTCCCGGGTGGCGTACCTGCTCACCGGCGACCGGCATCTCGCGGAGGATCTCGTCCAGTCGGCGCTGTTGAAGGTGGCCGGGCACTGGGAGCGGGTGGTGGCCTCCGGCGATCCGGAGGCGTACGTCCGGCGGGTCCTCTACCACCAGCACGTCTCGTGGTGGCGGCGTCGGCGTCCGTTGGCGATCCCGCACGCCGACGTCCCGGACCGGGTAGTGCCGGACGGCACCGGTCAACTCGACACCTCCATCGTGATCCGCCGGGCGCTGTCCCGACTCGCGCCGCGACAGCGGGCCGCGCTGGTGCTGCGCTATTTCGAGGACCTGACCGAGGCGCAGACGGCCGAGGTGCTCGGCTGCTCGGTCGGCACGGTCAAGAGCCAGGTGCGGGACGGGCTGGCCCGGCTGCGCGCCATGGCACCGGAGCTGAGCGACCTGGACGGCGTCCGCGACCTGGACGGCGTCCGCGACCTGGACGGCGTCCGCGACCTGGACGGCGTCCGCGACCTGGACGGCGTTCGGGCGCCCGGCCGGCCTCCTGGAGCCGGGCCAGCACTTCAGGTGCCGGCGGGGGAGAGGAGTGCCGACAATGGATGAGCGGATACGTGGCGCGCTTACCGCACAGGCCGACGAGATGGCACCGGTCCGGCTGCCCGACGACCTGTGGCGTCGCGGGCGGCGTCGGCGACGGGTCCGGCTCGCCGCCGTGGCCGGTGCCGCCGTGCTGTTGGCCGGTGCGGTGCTGGCGCCGTCGCTGCTCACCGGATCGTCGCCGGGGCCCTCTCGGGTGGTGGGGGACGGCTCGGCGGCAGGTGAGCCTGCGGTACCCGGTCGGGTGGAGGTGCCGTGGCTGTGGCAGGCCACCGCCCGGCAGTGGGCGCCGGGGCCGGCGACGATCATGTTCTTCACCGGTGCGACCCGCTACTTCGAGGACACCGGGGTGGTGGTGGGGCGGGACGGCGCCTACCGGTTGGTGTACCTCGACATCGGCGAGACCCGGGGAGTGCTCTCCCCGGACGGTCGGTACTACGCGCGTTTCGGCCCCGCCCTGCTCGACCTGGCCACCGGAGACGAACGCCAGCTCGGCCGCGCATCCGGCTCCGGATCGGGCTCCCGCTCCTCGTCCGCGTCCGGCAGGGGCCTCACCCCGCTGGCCTGGTCGCCGGACGGGCGCTGGCTCGTGTGCGGGCGGAACAACGACGACGAGGGCATCTCGTACGGCCCGGACGGGCAGCAGTTGAACGATCCGGAGCACCCCGACGATCTCGTCGCCGTGGACACCACCACCGGGGAGTTCCGCGACCTGGTCAAGGGCGGCCAACAGGCGTACGGGACGGCGGCGTACTCCCCGGACGGCGCCTCCGTGGCGGTCGCCAGCCAGCACGCGGTCGACGGGGAGCGGCGGCTCGCCGTGCTCGACGTCGCCACGGGACGGGAACGGTGGAGCCTGGACCTCGGCCACCGGCAGTTGGGCGGTACCGGAGCATGGAGCCCGGACGGCAGGCGGCTGGCGATTCTCGCGGTCGACGGCTGCACCGATTTCTGCGACGAGAGCGGACTCGCGGCACAGCGTTGGCGGATCGAGTTCGTCGACGCCGGTACGGGCGCGAGCGCCGGGGCACCGATCGCGCTGCCGGGCCGGCCGGGCGAGGTACTCGGCTGGCGGGCGGGGGTCGAGCCGGTGCTGTCGTACACCCCCGGTGCCGAGCTGACGTCCCGGCACACGGTGTTGGTGGCGGTGAACCGGAACGGCGAGCTGGAGCTGCTTGTCGACGCGGCCGACGAGGTCACCGGGATGGCGGTGCCCCGTCAGTTGGTCGAGGCGGGGCGGTTCGGCGGTCCGTCCCCGGGTCCGTCCCCGTTCGCCGCCCAGTGGTGGGCACTGCTGTCGGCGGGTCTGGTGCTGGCCCCGGTGCTCGGCTGGTTCGTCCGGTGGTGCCGGCGGTTCGTCGGCAGGCGAAGAGCCCACCGACGAACCGAGGCGCCCGGGTGAGGGCTTGCGGGCTTCTCACATCCGGTCCGGGGTGGCGATGCCGAGCAGGTGCAGGCCGTGCCGGAGGACCCGGGCGGTGAGGTCGCAGAGGACGAGCCGGCTGTCCCGGACGGCCGGCTCGGCGCGGAGTACCGGGCAGTGTTCGAAGAAGCCGCTGAACGCGACCGCCACCGCGTGGAGGTGGGCGGCGAGGCGGTGGAGTTCGAGCGTCTCCGCCACGGTGTCGACGACCGTCGGGAAGGCGAGCAGTTCGAGTACCAGGGCCCGTTCGGCGGGCGCGACGACCGCGACGGGTACGCCGGCCGGGGCTGGCTGTCCGGCCCGCCGGAAGATGGACCTGATCCGCGCGTGCGCGTACTGGAGGTACGGGGCGGTGTTGCCGGAGAGGGCGAGCATCCGGTCCCAGTCGAAGACGTAGTCCCTGGTCCGGTCGGCGGAGAGGTCGGCGTACTTGACCGCGCCGACGCCTATCGCCCGGCCCAGGGCGGCGGCGGTCGCCGGGTCCAGGTCCGGGTTCTTCTGCCGGGCCAGCGCCGCCGCCCGGTCCACCGCCTCGTCCAGCAGTTCGACCAGCTTCACCGAGTCACCGGACCGGCTGGCCAGTTTCCGGCCGTCCGGCCCGAGCACCAGCCCGAAGCCGACGTGTTCGGCACGGGCCGGCGGACGTAGCCAGCCGGCCTGCCGGGCGACCGCGTACACCATCTCGAAGTGTTGCCGCTGCGGCAGGCCGACGACGTAGAGCAGCCGGGTGGCGCCGAGTTCCCCGATCCGGTGGCGGAGCGCGGCGAGGTCGGTGGCGGCGTACCCGTAACCGCCGTCCCGTTTGCGCACGATCAGCGGGACCGGCTCGCCGTCCCGGCCGGGGAAGCCGGCCGGGAAGGCGCAGGCCGCGTCGCCGCTCTCGACGAGCAGGCCGAGCCGGTCGAGTTCGTCGGTGACCGGGCCGAGCATCGGGTTGTAGTGGCTCTCGCCGACGAAGTCGGCCCGGGTCAGCAGCACGTCGAGCCGGTCGTAGACGGCCAGGAAGTACGATTCCGACTCGGCGACCAGCAGCCGCCAGAGCCGCAGCGTCGCCTCGTCGCCGCCCTGGAGTGCGACCACCCGCTGCCGGGCCCGTTCCCGGAACGTCCCGTCGGCGTCGAACTTGACTCGCGCTCCCTTGTAGAACGAGTCCAGGTCGCCGATGGACAGCTCGGCCACCGCCGCCGACTCGCCGAGGTCGACCAGGTGCTCGATCAGCATCCCGAACGGGGTGCCCCAGTCGCCGAGGTGGTTGGCCCGGACCACCCGATGCCCGAGCCAGTCGAGCAGCCGGGCGACGGCGTCGCCGATGATGGTGGACCGGAGGTGGCCGACGTGCATCTCCTTGGCCACGTTCGGGGCCGAGTAGTCGACCACCACGGTTTCGGGGGTGGTGGTGACGGGCACGCCGAGTCGGGGGTCGGCGGCCATCGTCGACACCAGGTCGCCGAGCAGGCGGTCGGAGACGGTGAGGTTGACGAAGCCGGGGCCGGAGACGGTGACCGCCGAGCAGAGGTCGGCCAGTGCGGCCCGCTCGACCACCTCGGCGGCGATCTCCCGGGGTGGCCGGCCGAGCCGGCGGGCCAGGGACAGCGCCGCCTCGGCCTGGAAGTCCGCGTGCCGGGAGCGCCGGACCACCGGATCCACAAACCGATCCGGCAGGTCCGTCGGATCGACCGGGTCCACCGGGCCGGCTGCGGCGACGGCCGCGAACGACCGCGCCAGCCGGTCGCTGAGCAGGCTTTCGAGATTCATCCGGGTACGCCTTCCTCGCTCCGGTCCGTTGACCGGACCACCGGTGCTGGGAGCGGATCGATCGCGTACGGCGGCACCGGCGGATCGATTCCGCCGGTGGTGATCGGAGTGGTCAGCCCAGGCGGTCTCGGCGGGCTCGGGAACGAGCCACCGGACGCCGTCGGCTGACAGTGGGGTACGCCGAGGACACCAGCCGACCGGAGAGGTCGGGGTACGCCGCGTCGGCAGGACTGGCCACGGCGCCAGGGTATCCGGAAGTGCGGCCCCGGGGTGTACCGGATTTCCGTGCGCCGGGCATCCCGGGGAGTGTCGCAGTCCTCGGCAGCGTCCGCTCAGCCCGCGGCAAGGGTTCCTGCGCTGCCGAACCACCTGGCCAGCGCGACGTCGAGCGTCCGCTGATCGTCACCGACCCAGGCGACGTACCCGTCCGGCCGGAGCAGCACCGCCGGTACGCCCAACGCGTCGCAGCCGTTCCTGCCGTCCGGGTCGTTCTTGCCGTCCGGGTCGTCCTTGCCGTCCGGGTCGTTCGCGCCGTCCGCGCCGCTCACGCCGTCCCTGCCGTGCGCCGCGACCGGGCCGTGGTCGAGCCGGTCGACCCGGTCGGTCCAGCCGTGCACCGAGAGCCGTCCGGTCTGGTCGAGCAGCAGCCCGTTGCCGGTGCGCATCAGCTCGAAGAGGCGCCCGTGCTGACAGCGGACGTCGCGCAGTCGCCGGCCGAGCAGGGGATGGCCGGTGCCGAAGTCGTACCGGACGCCGATTGCCGTGATCTTCTCGACCAGGAACCGGTTGACGTCGTCGAGGTCCATCAACCGCGCCAGCAGCCGCCGAACCGCCTGCGGTCCGGGCTCGTCGACGGTCAGGTGCAGCTGGGCGCGGGTGTTGTCGAGCACGTCGGCGGCGACCGGATGCCGCTCGGATTCGTAGCTGTCCAGCAGGTCGTCCGGTGCCCAGCCGTGGACTGCCGCCGCCAGCTTCCAGCCGAGGTTGAACGCGTCCTGGATGCCGAGATTGAGCCCCTGCCCGCCCATCGGCGGGTGGACGTGTGCGGCGTCTCCGGCCAGGAACACCCGGCCGACCCGGTAGCGCTCGGCCTGCCGGGTCGCGTCGCCGAAGCGGGACAGCCAGCGAGGGGAGTGCACGCCGAAGTCGGTCCCGGCGTACCTGCGCAGTTGGCGTCTGAACTCCTCGATCGTCGGCGGCACCGAGCGGTCTTCGGCGACGTTCTCCGCCGGTACGACCGCCCGGAACACTCCCGGCCTGCCCGACGGCCCGATCCCGAACCGCTTCTCGGTCTTGCGCACCTCGATCGTCACCGCGGCGACATCGTCCGGGGAGGCCGTCACCTCCATCTCGCCCAGCAGCGTGTCGATCCTCGACGGCTCACCGGGGAATCCGATCCCGAGCAGTTTCCGAACCGTGCTGCGTCCACCGTCGCAGCCGACGACGAACCGTGCCCGCAACGGCCCCGCGGACTCGTCTTCCCCGGGTGTGTTCCGCACGAGGACTGTGACGCCGTCGTCGTGCTGCTCGAGTCCGACCACCGCCGTGCCGCGCCGGATCTCGGCGCCGACCTCGGCGGCATGCTCGGCGAGCAGCCGGTCGGTGAGCGTCTGCGGGATGCCGAGAACGTAGCCGTGTGCGGTGTCCAGGCCGGTGGGGGCGGGCTTCTCGATGCCGGCGAAGAATCCTCGGACGGCGCCGGGGACGATCGGGTGCTGTTTGCCGTTGTCGAGGAACCGCTGCAACAGGCCCCGCTGGTCCAGTATCTCGATACTGCGTACGTGCAGCCCGAGCGATCGTACGAACGGCGGCGGCTCGGTCTCCTTTTCCAGCACGAGCACGTCGACGCCGCGCAGTCGTAATTCGCTCGCCAGCATCATGCCGGTCGGGCCACCGCCGACGACGATGACATCGAACATGGAATCCCCCCGGTTGCCGCTTGTTGTCTTCGGCCGACGATTGTGCGCCACGACGGGGGTCTTGCCGCAAGTCCGGGGGTGCGGTATATGTTGGTAGTGGCAGGGATTTTCCCTGCGTGCGGCTGTGGTTTGCCGACCGGCTATGGATTGGCGACCGGCTACGGATTGGCGACGCCGCGATACACGGCCAGCGCCACGCCGAATCCCAGGAAGTGACTGCTGAGGAGCAAGGTCGCCCCGAGCGCGAAACCCAACTTGCCGGCGTGGGCCGCCAGCGGCGGCTTCGATGCGAAGGCGGTCATCGAGGCCCTGACCGGGCCCCAGCAGTAGGGCCACGCGGTGCCGATCAGCGCCAGTGTGACGAGCGTGATCGTGTTGCTCAGGTTGCTCTCGAATTCCAGGAAGGTCGTCGGCTGGACGGCTGGGTTCGTCGCCGGCCGCTCGACCATCATGCTCGCCATGCGCAGGCCCAGCAGCGTACCCAGGATCGCGCCTATGGCGGCGCGGTTTCCGACCGCCGAGACGAACCGTTTCGTCGGCTCGGACTGCCTCGCCACGATCAGGCAGTAGGCCACGAGGTTCAGCGTCGAGAACGACAGGAATGCTATGACCGCCAGGCCGGCCGCGACCACGTAGCGCGCCGGGCCGGCAATGGTGGTGGGGTCGGCGACGTAACGGGGAGCCAGCCAGCCCGCTGCGATGAGCCCCGAGATCAGCAGCACCGCCAACACCGGCCCGGGTTGCGCGACCTTTTCCATTATGAGGTTGTACTGCGACGCCTCGGCTTCGGCCGGCCCGGTTGTCGTCGAACGGCGAGAATCGGTTCCTGTGGAACGGCCACGGTCGGATGTCGTCGTGCGGCGGCTCGGCTGTCGCGGCGGGCCCGGGTCGACTCGCTCGACCATTGCCTCCGTCTGTCCGCGCCTGTTGCGCCGTCGGGTCCGCTGCTTACCCATCCGCCCTCATCTCGGTGCCGCGCCCTCATTCGCCGATAGTCACTCCCCCCCCCCCCCCCCCCCCCGGGAATGCCGTCAGCGTACAACCGGGGTTCAACCGTCGACCGATAAGGACCATTCAGATGTGCAGAGTGGAGTTCGGCGGTGATTTGTCTGTGCTGGGGTCGCGCGTGCTACCGCGGAAAGGAGTGCTTGTCGCGGGAATTCGGGGTGCTCGGCTTACGGCCCGTGCCGGAGCACTTCGGGGACGTTGCGGTGGGCCGATTCCTGATAGCCATCCGTCGATGCTTTGGACAGTGCGCCGCCCGACCGGCGAGGTACGGCACCAGTCACACGTCGGGGGCTCGATCTTCCTCCGCCAGTGGGCGGAACCGGTGGCCGACGCGGTGGCCGAGGTGGAACACCGGCGCACCCCGGTCAGCCGCAGGACGTCGACGCCTACTGCGCCGCCCTGCTGGCCCGCTGGGGCTGAGCAGGTGACAGGTTGTCCATTTCGGCCAGTGCGTCGGTGTCGGTGCGACAGGTGTTGCGGGCAATCGTGTTACGGGCGTCGGGTGACCTCGTCGACGAAGGCCCGCCAGGCTGCCGGGGCGAAGGCCAGTACCGGTCCGGTCGTGTCCTTGCTGTCCCGTACGGCCACGACCTCGGACAGGTTGCGGGCCACCTCGACGCAGTCCCCGCCGTTCGTGCTGCTGCGCGTGCTCTTGTGCCACTGGGCGCCGCTCAGGTTCATAGCTGCTCCATCACTTTCCTGATCAGGTCGGCTGACTGCGGTACCGCCAGTGCGCTGCCCCGAATGGCATCCCAGGCCCGACGCAACCGCAACACCTCGGCGGGCTGCTCGACCACCTGCCCGTGCAACTGGTTGTCGAGATAGCCCACGTCCACGTTGGTCGGCAGGGTCGCCAACACGAACGGCCCGCCAAGTCCAGGGTACGACCCGATGTTGGCCGGTACTACCTGGATCTGCACCAGGGGAGTCGCGCTCAGCTTGAGCAGGTGGGCCAACTGGTCCCGCATCACCTCGCGCCCGCCGATCACCCGGCGGATCACGCACTCGTCGACGACGGCGATGACCTGCGGCGGGTCGTCCCGGGTCAGGATGGACTGCCGGTCGAGCCGCTCGGCGACCTTCTGCCGCAACTGTTCGTCGGTGAGCAGCGCGCCACTGAGCAGCGCCTGCGCATACGCCTCGGTCTGGAACAGGCCCGGCAGGACCGCGTTCTGGAAGGACCGCAGGGCGACCGCCTCGCGTTCCTGGTCGATCCACTCGCGCAGCCAGGTCGGGGTGCCGAGCGCGGTGACCAGGCGTTCGTACACCCCGCCCGTCTTCAGGGCCCGGTCGGCACCGGCGATGAAGGCCATCGTCAGGGCCCGGGTCCGTTTCTCGACGGCGCTGACGTGTGAGGCGGAGAAGTTCGCCACCCGCCCGAACGCCTCCTGCGTCGTTCCGGTGCTCTGCCTGCCCTGGCGGATCTCGGAAACGATGAATGCGGCAAGTGGTTCCGGTACTTCGGTCATCAGGATTCCCCAGGAGATAGATCAATTATTCACAGCTCTCCACCGGCCATTCACGCACTGCCTGAATCTGTCAGCCGCACCCACCGGCGGATAAGCCGTTCCCAGCGTAGGGCCTGCTCGTCCAAGGTGGAACCGACACTTTCGGTGGGTCCACCGCACCCGCCACCGGTGATCGGAGAACGCAATTTCCACGGATGGGAGGGCCGGATGATGTTCGGTCGCGGAACGAAGAAGAACCGTCATCGCCGGGACTGGCGGCGGCTCTGGCGGTACTGCCGGTGCGGCTTCCGCTGGCGTTGCCCGGACTCGGTCGAGCCGGTGCCGATGCCGTACGCGCCGACGGTGCCGCCGTTGACCGGGACGGCGTACCGGACAGCCCGGCGCGGCGCGGCGACGCCGACAGCGCAGCCGGACGCTCCACCCTCGCCGGCCCGGCCCCGGGCGGTCAACCGCCGCCCCGGCTTGGACGCACCGACCCGCTCCTTCCAGGCGAATGGCCGGCCCGGGGCGCTGACCCCGGCCCAGACCGCGCGCTCCCGGCAGCGGCAGCAGGTGTGAGCCGTGATCGGGCCGCAGGAACGCTGGTACCGGCACATGCGGCGCAACCCGCGACGCTATCCGACCGGCCGGCACCTGCCGGCCCAGGCGTACCGCTGCCAGAGCTGCTCCGACCCGTGGCCGTGCGCGCCGGCCCGACTCGCCCTGCTGATCGGCTTCCGGGGTGACCGGGTGGGCCTGCTGATGTACCTCGCCGCACACCTCACCCGGGCCCTGGAAGCACTACCCGACACACACCCGGCCCTGGTCACCAGCCAGATCCTCTACTGGGTCCCCCGTCGCCGCTGAGATCGGGGACGGGACGGTTCAGTCGTGCGGGCGCAGCGAGCCGTCGGTGATCTCACCCGGCCGGGCGGAGCTGATCGCGGGCTCCGGCACGGCGAGCGGGCCGGAGGCGGTGCGGGCGTCGCCGATGGTGTCGAGGAGGTTCTTCAGCGCCTGCTCGACCTTCCGCTCCTCCTCGACCATGTCGCCGTCCATCTTGATCATCGCCTCGGAGACCTTGACCGCGACCTCCTGGGCCGTCGGGGCGCTCAACTCGTTTGTCTTCGGCGGGTCCGGGACCAGGCCCTGGGACAGGGTGCTGCCGGCGATCAGCACCGCACCGGCGATCGCCCAGCCGGCCGGGCCGAGGGTCAGGCCGGTACCGACCGCGATGCCGACCAGGGTGCCCCAGGTGAAGCTCTTCGGATCCTTGCCGTTGTTGAGCGTCTGCACCGCCTGGATCGACTTGTCGAGCAACTCGATGATGCCCTTGCGGTAGCGGATGTAGAGGATCTTGTTGCACTCGAGCTGTTCGCGTACCACCTTGGCGACGGCTGCCTGGTTGATCGACGCGGTCTGCAACGGGCTGACGAAGTTGTCGATGAAGTTGACCTGGAGGTCGCCCTGCCACTGGCTCATGTCGGTGCGGACGTCGTTGATCCGGGACAGCGCCGAGTTGGCGCCGCTGAAGTTGCCCGCGTCGTCCTGGCTGCCTCCGAAGGAGCTCTCGATCGTACGCAGCGAGGCGATCATCGGGTTGGTGGCGTCCGGATCGGGCTCCAGGTACTTCTCGAAGGCCGGCTCGACCCACTCGTAGTACTCGTTGCGCACGGTGTTCCGGTATCCCTCGATCTCCTCCGGCGGGATCGGCGAGTGCGGGGACTCGGGGTGCGTCTGCGCCCATTCGAGGTCCACGGCCTTGCGCCAGGACTCGATGTCGTCGAGGGTCTGCCGGATCAGCTCCTGCTTGAGCTGGGAAGCCTTCTCCCGGACCGTACCCTTGTACGTCCCGCCGGCCAGGTCTGCCGGCGTGTCAACTTGGCTGCTCACTGCTGACGCTCCTTCAACTGCCCCCCGTTCGGGGCGTCGGCTTGCGGATCCAGGTCTGTGCGGTTGTCGCCCCGCCCGGTCAGCCCTGGTAGGGCTCGCCGGGATGGTCGTCGGCGCCCTCGGCGGGCGGGTTCGACGCCGGGTCGTTCGGGTCGTGGTTCGCCGGGTCCGCCAGGTACTGCGACAGGGCGTCGGCACTGGCCATGTCGGCGTCGACGTACGCCTGGCGGGCCATCCGGAGCGCTTCTGCCGCGTTCAGGATCGTCCCGCCGGTCTGGGTGTACATCCGTTGCATCTCGTCGCGCAGCGCGGCCCAGGCCGCCGCTCCGGCGCTGGACATGATGGTGCCGCCCGGCCCGGTCGGGGTGTTGGCCCGGAACCCGCCGCCGTCGTCACCGGTCGCGCCGCCGAGGCTGCGGCTGGCGTCGTAGTAGACGTCCGCGATCCGGGGCAGGTGTACGTCGGACACCCGCCAGAGGTGGTACAGGTCGCCACCGACGATCTCTGCCATCAAGGGCTCCTTCGGCTGTTTCGCTGTGGAATTCGGGTACTGCGCGGACGCGCGGAGGGGTCCCGGCTCAGCGGGACCGTCGCCTGACCAGCCAGCCGACGACGACGACCACGACGAGGACGGCGCCGGCCGCGAACGGCCACCACGGCACCGACGAGTCGCCGTCCGGGGTCTCCGCGTTCGGCGCGGACAGGCGGAACGAATACACCCGGTGTCCGGCGTTGTCGACGAGATAGCCGACGCCGGAGGCGCTCACGGCGACCGGACCGACCACCGGGCTCCCGGCCGCGTCGAGGGTGGCCACGGTGCCGAGTGCGGCGCCGTCGCCCAGCCGCAGCAGTGTCCGGGCCGACTGGTCGAGGGCGTAGACCTGGTCGCCGGCCGCGCTGACGGCGGCGACGTTGTTCATCGGCGGCTCCGGCGGCGGCCAGTTTCCCGCCTCGGAAAGCTCCCACCGTGCGCCGTCGGGCTGGTCGGGCAGGGTGACCGTGCCGAGCTTGCCGCCGGTCAGCCTGTGCAGCACGAGCCCGTCGGCGATCCAGAGGTCGCCTCCGCCGTCCACGGCGAGGCTTCCGGGGCTCGGCACCGGGACAGTGGTGGCCTCCCCGCCCGCGGCGACGAGCTGGCTGTTCCCGTTTCCCGCCACCGTGCTGATGGTCCCGTCCGGCGTCACCGCCCGGACCCGGTGGTTACGGAGGTCTCCGACGTAGACGGTGCCGTCGGATGCGACGGCGAGGCCGCCGAGCTGGCCGAAGGAGGCCCGGGCCGCCGGCCCACCGTCGCCGATCGGGCCCGGCACGCCGGTGCCGGCGACCACCGACAGCCGGCCGTCCGGAGCGAGCCGGAACACCCGGGCCAGACCGGTGTCCGCGATGTAGAGCGTGTTGTCGCGACCGACCGCCAGGCTCTGCGGCAGTGCCAGGTCCACCTCCGTGCCGGGCGTACCGTCGGTCACCTCGGTGCCGGGCGTGCCGGCCCGACCGCTGCCGGCGACGGTCGAGATGGTGCCGTCCGGGGCCACCTTCCGGACCCGGCGGTTGCCGGCGTCGCTGAGGTAGACGGAGCCGTCGGCGGCCACCGCCACCCCGGCGGGACGGTCGAGCGCCGCCGCCGAGGCCGGACCGCCGTCCCCGGTCCCCCCGGCCGTTCCGGTACCCGCGAACACGTCGACATCGACCGCCCCGCCGTATGCCGGAGGGGGCGGGACCAGAGCGGCCCCGATCACGAGCGCGGCGAGCGGCACGGCGACCCGACGTGGTGAAAGCATGGACCTTTGTCTACCACAGCACACCAAGTGGTCGAATCCTCGTGCGTGGAAGGTTTATGGTGACGCCGCCAGACGCTTCCCATCGGAAGGAGCGACATGCCCCACATCGGTGAGTACCTCGACAACATGGTTGTCACGGTGGACTCTCCCGACGAGCGCATCCGGGCACGCGTCTCCAACTATCACGACGTGGAGATCACCTTCGCGCCCGGCGCCTTCGACAGGTACGACGAGGAGCAGCTCAGCCACCAGCTCGCCCGGCTGGGGGTGACCACCTGGGTGGCGTACCACCGGGCCCGCTCCGAGGCGTACCGGCTGTCCCAGGGGCTCAGCTCCGACGAGCTCGCCGACGCCGAGCGGCCCAGCGACGACCCGTACCGGCGGCAGTACGAGGTGGAGCTGAACGCCATCGAGGGTGAGGGCGTGTCGGCCGGTGGTGCGGTGCGGGTGCGCACCTACGGGCTGATGCAGTGGAACGTCGACATCGAGCCGGGCAGCATCCGGCGACTCGGCGAGACGGCCTTCCTGGCCGAGCTGCACTCCGCGATGAAGTCGCTGCTCAGCGACCGGGAGATGAAGATCATCGGCCTGAAGTCGGAGTACTTCGACATCGGCATTCCCCGCCGGTGGCGGGAGCTGATGACCGAGCTGCGGACCCGCAACCGGAACCGCCGCTGAGCCGCCCGGCCGGGCCCGCCCGGTCGCGACCGGGCGGGATCCGGATGGTGCGTGAGCGCGCGGGATCCGGACGGGCCCGGGACCGGGGTAGATCCGGATGGCCCGCGACCGGTTGCGGGCTCCGGCCGAGCCGTGAACGGTCGCGGGCCCCGGCCGAGCCGTGAACGGTCGCGGGCCCCGGCCGAGCCGTGAACGGTTGCGGGCTCCGGCCGAGCCGTGAACGGTTGCGGGCTCCGGCCGAGCCGTGAACGGTCGCGGGCTCCGATGACCGCGACCAGCCGGCGGGTTCAGACGCTGGCCGGCAGTTCCGTGCCGGCCGGCGACTCTGTGCCGGCCGGCACGGCCGGGGCCGGCGGTCGGGCGCGGCGGCGGATCAGTTCGGCGGCCAGCAGCGCCACGCCGGCCGAGGCGATCTCGCTGACCGTGCAGATCAGCCGGCTGACCAGCACCACGGCCCCGGCGGTGGGCAACGGCAGCAGTCCGGTCAGCGCCACCATCAGGATGCCCTCGCGCACCCCGATGCCGTCGGGTACGAAGACCACGAAACTGCCGACCACGGCAGCCAGCCCGAACGCGCCGACGCAGACCGGGAACGAGGCTGCCGGCGGGGCACCGGCGGCGACCGCGACCAGCCAGAACTGGAGGCCGGCGACCAGCCAGGAGACCGCCTGGGCCGCGATCGCGTACCGCAGGTCGCGGTGCCCGGCCGGCGCGGGTGCCGGCCGGCGCAGCAGCCGGGCCAGCGCCGCCGCCCAACGGTTGGCCAGTTCGGGCCGGATCGCGCAGGCCAGCACCGGCAGCGCGGCCAGCAGCAGCCAGCCGCCCCGCCCGCCGAGCACGCTCGGTGCGGCGACCAGCCCGACGGTGAGCCCGGTCAGCGACATCACCGCGATGTTCAGCACGTAGACCGTGGCCATCCGGGCCGGGGTCACCCCGGCGGTCCGGCCCATCCTGATGTTGGCGATCAGCGCCCAGAACCGGCCCGGCACGAACTTCGTGATCATGCCGACGAAGAAGATCCGGGCGGCGGTCCAGACCCCGACCGGCGAGCCGAGACCGGCGAGCAGGTGGCGCCAGGAGAGCATCCCGAGCACCAGCCCCACCGAGTTGACCAGCAGGGCGAGCCCGAGCAGGCTCAGCTCGGCCGGCCCGGCCAGGTCGCGTACGGCGGCCCAGTCCGCGTCGCGCAGCGCGACCGCGACGCCGACCACCAGGGCGATTCCGAAGAGTACGGTGGCGACCCGGCGCAGCACGCCGAGGCGTACCCGGAGGATGTCGGCGGTCATCGGAGGGCTCCCGACGCGACCCGGGCGGGTGCGGCGGAGCCGGCCGTCGGCCAGCGCCACGGTGCGAGGAGCAACCGGAGCAGCCCGACGCCGGTGCCGAACACCGTCGCGGCGGTCAGCAGGAAGTGCAGCCCGGCGAAACGGCAGGCGAAGCGGGCCCCCCGGACCCGCCGGACGAAGCCGAGCAGCTCCCGGTTCGCGGCCAGGAACGCGGCGGCGGCCAGCGCCGGCAGGCCGAGCAGCGCCAGCGGCAGCGCCGGCAGGTCGACCAGCGGCGGCGCCGCACCGGAGCCGAGCCCTGGTGTACCGAGACCGGAGAGCAGCGCCAGCATCGGCAGCGGCAGGCTGGCCAGGGTGGCGGCGCAACTCAACACCGCCGCCGGGCCGAGCGCGTCGGTGCGGGCGGTGGCCACCCCGGCGCGCCCGCCCCGGCGCAGTCCCCGGGCCAGGTTGACCGCGAAGAGGGTGGCCCGGCGGTACTGCTCGCGCAGCAGCGGCCGGAGCCGGTCCACGTCGTCGTGCCGGCCGACCACCTCGGCGCTCATCACGATCCGGGCCCCGGCCGGCAGCCGGGTGCCGAACTCGACGTCCTCGCCGTCCCGCAGCCCCTCGTCGAAGCCGCCGACCCGATCGAAGACCTCCCGCCGGACGGCGGTGAGCGCGAAGAGCGTAACCGTGACCGGCCCGGCGGCCCGGCGTCGCCAGAAGTGTTCGTAGAGCGTCTTGTACTCCTCGACCGGGCCGTCGGCGAAGAGCGGCTCCGAGTCGTAGATGCCCTGCACCAGCGCGCACTCCGGGTCGCCGGCCAGCACCCGCAGGGCGGAACGCAGCGCGTCCGGGGCGAGTGCGATGTCCGAGTCGACGAAGAAGAGCACGTCGCCCCGGCTGGCCGCCGCGCCGGTGTTCCGGGCCGCCGAGACGCCCCGGTTCACCGGCGCGACGATCAGCCGGCAGGGATAGCGGCGGGCGATCGCGGCCGAGTCGTCGGAGCTGGCGTCGTCCACCACGATCACCTCCAGCGGCGCGTGCGACTGGGCGTAGACGGCGTCCAGGCAGGCGGCGAGGGTCTTCGCCGAGCGATAGCTGGGGATGACCACCGAGACCGTGCCGGCAGTCGTGTCCATCGTGCTCGTGTCCATCTCGGTCGTGTCCACTGCGTTCGGGCCTCTCGATCGGGACGCCGGGCGGTCCGTCGACGGCAGACGCTAGGCGGGCGACCTGGGCCGGACCGGGTAGTCGGGCTGGAGGAAACCCCTAGCGCGCACCGTCACCGGCGGCGACGGTCGGTAGTCGGGGAGGACTCCACCATCGGCGGCTAGCGTCCGCGACCATGACTGGAACCAGGACCGGAATCAGCGGTACGGCCTCCGGGCCACTCACCGTCTCCGTGGTCGTACCCTGCTACAACGCGGCGCGGACCCTGCGCGCCTGCCTGCGGTCGGTACTGGCGCAGACGTACCGGCCGGTGGAGGTGCTCCTCGTCGACGACGGCAGCACCGACGAGTCCCGGGAGATCGCGGCGGAACTCGGCTGCCGGGTGCTGCGCCAACCGGAGAACCGGGGCGTCTCGGCAGCCCGCAACGCGGGAGTCGCCGCCACCCGGGGCGAGGTGGTCTTCTTCCTCGACTCCGACGTGGCGCTCGCCCCGGACGCCCTCGGCAATGCCGTCGACATCCTGGCGACGAACCCGGCGGTCGGCGCGGTGCACGGGACGTACGACACCGAGCCGCTGAT
>NZ_JBMHMC010000003.1:0-16678 GCF_049179135.1 Plantactinospora sp. WMMB782
CGGGTCGCCGGACTGGCTCCGATGCTGCACCGGGTGACCGATGTCGCCGTATCCGATCACGACACCGCACGCGCTGGAGAGGCCCTCGTCAACCTGGACCCGAGCCCACGGGACCGAAGGTTCCTCGCCACCACGATTCCCGACCAGGTTGCCCTGCAGGTGAGCGAAGCCGTCACGCTCGGCGGCTGCCTCCGGCCCGGCCAGACCGCCGAAAGCTACGACGCCGCCACCGTCCTCTACGCACGGGTTCTCGAACTGGCCGGATTCGAGGAGCTGGCCGGCGCCTTCGGCCCCGCCGAACCGTCACCGGAGGCGCGGAAGCTGACCACCATGGACGCCGAGCAGATCGGCGCATTCGTCCAGACCAACCAGGAGTTGATCAGCTCGTGCCGGCTGTCCGCCGTTCTCGGGTGACGGGAATCCGCGCCGCAGGACTGTGGCACGTCCGTGGTGGCCCGCTCGCGATGACCGTCATCGTTGCCGCACTGCTGTTCACGGCGTTGTTTCCCGAGCTGAGCCTCTCGGTGAGTGTGGTGTTCGACCTGCCGGCCCGGGGTGTGGGCACGCCGGAGATCGTCGCGGTCGCACTGGCCAGCGTCCTTCCCGCCATCACCGTTCCGCGATTCGACAGCCGCGAACTCACCGCCGGACTGTCGGCCCGGATCGGGCACCTGGCCTACTCCGGGGCCACGCTCGCCGCACCCCTGACCGTCCTGCCGACCTGGTACTGGGTGATCGGACTGAGCCATCCCGAGGAGGAGTTCCCACCCCTGCACGGGTTGATCGGCAACGTGGTCGTCTTCGCATGCCTCGGCGCCATCCTGTGCCTGACGCTCGGCCCGCTGGCCTCCGTCGTGGTCACCCCGGCACTCTTCGCGGGTTTCGTGGTCGCCCAGCATGCGGCACCGAACTCGCTCCTCACCGACGAGTTCGCCACCGGCCGCTCCTGGCACACCAACTACCTGGTCACTGTTGCCATGGTCCTGCTGACCCTCGCCCTCGGTTGGCGGCTACACGCCATCCCCCGGCCCAACCGCCCCTGACCCGCCGACCCGGTTCCGCCAGGCTCCGCCACCCCGCAGGATCGTGCTCTTCCTGGGAAGGCGTGACCTCCGCCGGTCGTGAGGGCCCCCTCCCCGGAACGAGCACGGTCCTGCCGCAAGTTGGCACCCCTCCGGACCGGCGCCGTCAGGCGTGTATGGGATGAGGGGGTGGGTGTGAACGCTGAGGAGTCCTTCCGCGCGTACGTCGGAGCGCGGCTAACCGCGCTGTCCCGGGTGGCGTACCTGCTCACCGGCGACCGGCATCTCGCGGAGGATCTCGTCCAGTCGGCGCTGTTGAAGGTGGCCGGGCACTGGGAGCGGGTGGTGGCCTCCGGCGATCCGGAGGCGTACGTCCGGCGGGTCCTCTACCACCAGCACGTCTCGTGGTGGCGGCGTCGGCGTCCGTTGGCGATCCCGCACGCCGACGTCCCGGACCGGGTAGTGCCGGACGGCACCGGTCAACTCGACACCTCCATCGTGATCCGCCGGGCGCTGTCCCGACTCGCGCCGCGACAGCGGGCCGCGCTGGTGCTGCGCTATTTCGAGGACCTGACCGAGGCGCAGACGGCCGAGGTGCTCGGCTGCTCGGTCGGCACGGTCAAGAGCCAGGTGCGGGACGGGCTGGCCCGGCTGCGCGCCATGGCACCGGAGCTGAGCGACCTGGACGGCGTCCGCGACCTGGACGGCGTCCGCGACCTGGACGGCGTCCGCGACCTGGACGGCGTCCGCGACCTGGACGGCGTTCGGGCGCCCGGCCGGCCTCCTGGAGCCGGGCCAGCACTTCAGGTGCCGGCGGGGGAGAGGAGTGCCGACAATGGATGAGCGGATACGTGGCGCGCTTACCGCACAGGCCGACGAGATGGCACCGGTCCGGCTGCCCGACGACCTGTGGCGTCGCGGGCGGCGTCGGCGACGGGTCCGGCTCGCCGCCGTGGCCGGTGCCGCCGTGCTGTTGGCCGGTGCGGTGCTGGCGCCGTCGCTGCTCACCGGATCGTCGCCGGGGCCCTCTCGGGTGGTGGGGGACGGCTCGGCGGCAGGTGAGCCTGCGGTACCCGGTCGGGTGGAGGTGCCGTGGCTGTGGCAGGCCACCGCCCGGCAGTGGGCGCCGGGGCCGGCGACGATCATGTTCTTCACCGGTGCGACCCGCTACTTCGAGGACACCGGGGTGGTGGTGGGGCGGGACGGCGCCTACCGGTTGGTGTACCTCGACATCGGCGAGACCCGGGGAGTGCTCTCCCCGGACGGTCGGTACTACGCGCGTTTCGGCCCCGCCCTGCTCGACCTGGCCACCGGAGACGAACGCCAGCTCGGCCGCGCATCCGGCTCCGGATCGGGCTCCCGCTCCTCGTCCGCGTCCGGCAGGGGCCTCACCCCGCTGGCCTGGTCGCCGGACGGGCGCTGGCTCGTGTGCGGGCGGAACAACGACGACGAGGGCATCTCGTACGGCCCGGACGGGCAGCAGTTGAACGATCCGGAGCACCCCGACGATCTCGTCGCCGTGGACACCACCACCGGGGAGTTCCGCGACCTGGTCAAGGGCGGCCAACAGGCGTACGGGACGGCGGCGTACTCCCCGGACGGCGCCTCCGTGGCGGTCGCCAGCCAGCACGCGGTCGACGGGGAGCGGCGGCTCGCCGTGCTCGACGTCGCCACGGGACGGGAACGGTGGAGCCTGGACCTCGGCCACCGGCAGTTGGGCGGTACCGGAGCATGGAGCCCGGACGGCAGGCGGCTGGCGATTCTCGCGGTCGACGGCTGCACCGATTTCTGCGACGAGAGCGGACTCGCGGCACAGCGTTGGCGGATCGAGTTCGTCGACGCCGGTACGGGCGCGAGCGCCGGGGCACCGATCGCGCTGCCGGGCCGGCCGGGCGAGGTACTCGGCTGGCGGGCGGGGGTCGAGCCGGTGCTGTCGTACACCCCCGGTGCCGAGCTGACGTCCCGGCACACGGTGTTGGTGGCGGTGAACCGGAACGGCGAGCTGGAGCTGCTTGTCGACGCGGCCGACGAGGTCACCGGGATGGCGGTGCCCCGTCAGTTGGTCGAGGCGGGGCGGTTCGGCGGTCCGTCCCCGGGTCCGTCCCCGTTCGCCGCCCAGTGGTGGGCACTGCTGTCGGCGGGTCTGGTGCTGGCCCCGGTGCTCGGCTGGTTCGTCCGGTGGTGCCGGCGGTTCGTCGGCAGGCGAAGAGCCCACCGACGAACCGAGGCGCCCGGGTGAGGGCTTGCGGGCTTCTCACATCCGGTCCGGGGTGGCGATGCCGAGCAGGTGCAGGCCGTGCCGGAGGACCCGGGCGGTGAGGTCGCAGAGGACGAGCCGGCTGTCCCGGACGGCCGGCTCGGCGCGGAGTACCGGGCAGTGTTCGAAGAAGCCGCTGAACGCGACCGCCACCGCGTGGAGGTGGGCGGCGAGGCGGTGGAGTTCGAGCGTCTCCGCCACGGTGTCGACGACCGTCGGGAAGGCGAGCAGTTCGAGTACCAGGGCCCGTTCGGCGGGCGCGACGACCGCGACGGGTACGCCGGCCGGGGCTGGCTGTCCGGCCCGCCGGAAGATGGACCTGATCCGCGCGTGCGCGTACTGGAGGTACGGGGCGGTGTTGCCGGAGAGGGCGAGCATCCGGTCCCAGTCGAAGACGTAGTCCCTGGTCCGGTCGGCGGAGAGGTCGGCGTACTTGACCGCGCCGACGCCTATCGCCCGGCCCAGGGCGGCGGCGGTCGCCGGGTCCAGGTCCGGGTTCTTCTGCCGGGCCAGCGCCGCCGCCCGGTCCACCGCCTCGTCCAGCAGTTCGACCAGCTTCACCGAGTCACCGGACCGGCTGGCCAGTTTCCGGCCGTCCGGCCCGAGCACCAGCCCGAAGCCGACGTGTTCGGCACGGGCCGGCGGACGTAGCCAGCCGGCCTGCCGGGCGACCGCGTACACCATCTCGAAGTGTTGCCGCTGCGGCAGGCCGACGACGTAGAGCAGCCGGGTGGCGCCGAGTTCCCCGATCCGGTGGCGGAGCGCGGCGAGGTCGGTGGCGGCGTACCCGTAACCGCCGTCCCGTTTGCGCACGATCAGCGGGACCGGCTCGCCGTCCCGGCCGGGGAAGCCGGCCGGGAAGGCGCAGGCCGCGTCGCCGCTCTCGACGAGCAGGCCGAGCCGGTCGAGTTCGTCGGTGACCGGGCCGAGCATCGGGTTGTAGTGGCTCTCGCCGACGAAGTCGGCCCGGGTCAGCAGCACGTCGAGCCGGTCGTAGACGGCCAGGAAGTACGATTCCGACTCGGCGACCAGCAGCCGCCAGAGCCGCAGCGTCGCCTCGTCGCCGCCCTGGAGTGCGACCACCCGCTGCCGGGCCCGTTCCCGGAACGTCCCGTCGGCGTCGAACTTGACTCGCGCTCCCTTGTAGAACGAGTCCAGGTCGCCGATGGACAGCTCGGCCACCGCCGCCGACTCGCCGAGGTCGACCAGGTGCTCGATCAGCATCCCGAACGGGGTGCCCCAGTCGCCGAGGTGGTTGGCCCGGACCACCCGATGCCCGAGCCAGTCGAGCAGCCGGGCGACGGCGTCGCCGATGATGGTGGACCGGAGGTGGCCGACGTGCATCTCCTTGGCCACGTTCGGGGCCGAGTAGTCGACCACCACGGTTTCGGGGGTGGTGGTGACGGGCACGCCGAGTCGGGGGTCGGCGGCCATCGTCGACACCAGGTCGCCGAGCAGGCGGTCGGAGACGGTGAGGTTGACGAAGCCGGGGCCGGAGACGGTGACCGCCGAGCAGAGGTCGGCCAGTGCGGCCCGCTCGACCACCTCGGCGGCGATCTCCCGGGGTGGCCGGCCGAGCCGGCGGGCCAGGGACAGCGCCGCCTCGGCCTGGAAGTCCGCGTGCCGGGAGCGCCGGACCACCGGATCCACAAACCGATCCGGCAGGTCCGTCGGATCGACCGGGTCCACCGGGCCGGCTGCGGCGACGGCCGCGAACGACCGCGCCAGCCGGTCGCTGAGCAGGCTTTCGAGATTCATCCGGGTACGCCTTCCTCGCTCCGGTCCGTTGACCGGACCACCGGTGCTGGGAGCGGATCGATCGCGTACGGCGGCACCGGCGGATCGATTCCGCCGGTGGTGATCGGAGTGGTCAGCCCAGGCGGTCTCGGCGGGCTCGGGAACGAGCCACCGGACGCCGTCGGCTGACAGTGGGGTACGCCGAGGACACCAGCCGACCGGAGAGGTCGGGGTACGCCGCGTCGGCAGGACTGGCCACGGCGCCAGGGTATCCGGAAGTGCGGCCCCGGGGTGTACCGGATTTCCGTGCGCCGGGCATCCCGGGGAGTGTCGCAGTCCTCGGCAGCGTCCGCTCAGCCCGCGGCAAGGGTTCCTGCGCTGCCGAACCACCTGGCCAGCGCGACGTCGAGCGTCCGCTGATCGTCACCGACCCAGGCGACGTACCCGTCCGGCCGGAGCAGCACCGCCGGTACGCCCAACGCGTCGCAGCCGTTCCTGCCGTCCGGGTCGTTCTTGCCGTCCGGGTCGTCCTTGCCGTCCGGGTCGTTCGCGCCGTCCGCGCCGCTCACGCCGTCCCTGCCGTGCGCCGCGACCGGGCCGTGGTCGAGCCGGTCGACCCGGTCGGTCCAGCCGTGCACCGAGAGCCGTCCGGTCTGGTCGAGCAGCAGCCCGTTGCCGGTGCGCATCAGCTCGAAGAGGCGCCCGTGCTGACAGCGGACGTCGCGCAGTCGCCGGCCGAGCAGGGGATGGCCGGTGCCGAAGTCGTACCGGACGCCGATTGCCGTGATCTTCTCGACCAGGAACCGGTTGACGTCGTCGAGGTCCATCAACCGCGCCAGCAGCCGCCGAACCGCCTGCGGTCCGGGCTCGTCGACGGTCAGGTGCAGCTGGGCGCGGGTGTTGTCGAGCACGTCGGCGGCGACCGGATGCCGCTCGGATTCGTAGCTGTCCAGCAGGTCGTCCGGTGCCCAGCCGTGGACTGCCGCCGCCAGCTTCCAGCCGAGGTTGAACGCGTCCTGGATGCCGAGATTGAGCCCCTGCCCGCCCATCGGCGGGTGGACGTGTGCGGCGTCTCCGGCCAGGAACACCCGGCCGACCCGGTAGCGCTCGGCCTGCCGGGTCGCGTCGCCGAAGCGGGACAGCCAGCGAGGGGAGTGCACGCCGAAGTCGGTCCCGGCGTACCTGCGCAGTTGGCGTCTGAACTCCTCGATCGTCGGCGGCACCGAGCGGTCTTCGGCGACGTTCTCCGCCGGTACGACCGCCCGGAACACTCCCGGCCTGCCCGACGGCCCGATCCCGAACCGCTTCTCGGTCTTGCGCACCTCGATCGTCACCGCGGCGACATCGTCCGGGGAGGCCGTCACCTCCATCTCGCCCAGCAGCGTGTCGATCCTCGACGGCTCACCGGGGAATCCGATCCCGAGCAGTTTCCGAACCGTGCTGCGTCCACCGTCGCAGCCGACGACGAACCGTGCCCGCAACGGCCCCGCGGACTCGTCTTCCCCGGGTGTGTTCCGCACGAGGACTGTGACGCCGTCGTCGTGCTGCTCGAGTCCGACCACCGCCGTGCCGCGCCGGATCTCGGCGCCGACCTCGGCGGCATGCTCGGCGAGCAGCCGGTCGGTGAGCGTCTGCGGGATGCCGAGAACGTAGCCGTGTGCGGTGTCCAGGCCGGTGGGGGCGGGCTTCTCGATGCCGGCGAAGAATCCTCGGACGGCGCCGGGGACGATCGGGTGCTGTTTGCCGTTGTCGAGGAACCGCTGCAACAGGCCCCGCTGGTCCAGTATCTCGATACTGCGTACGTGCAGCCCGAGCGATCGTACGAACGGCGGCGGCTCGGTCTCCTTTTCCAGCACGAGCACGTCGACGCCGCGCAGTCGTAATTCGCTCGCCAGCATCATGCCGGTCGGGCCACCGCCGACGACGATGACATCGAACATGGAATCCCCCCGGTTGCCGCTTGTTGTCTTCGGCCGACGATTGTGCGCCACGACGGGGGTCTTGCCGCAAGTCCGGGGGTGCGGTATATGTTGGTAGTGGCAGGGATTTTCCCTGCGTGCGGCTGTGGTTTGCCGACCGGCTATGGATTGGCGACCGGCTACGGATTGGCGACGCCGCGATACACGGCCAGCGCCACGCCGAATCCCAGGAAGTGACTGCTGAGGAGCAAGGTCGCCCCGAGCGCGAAACCCAACTTGCCGGCGTGGGCCGCCAGCGGCGGCTTCGATGCGAAGGCGGTCATCGAGGCCCTGACCGGGCCCCAGCAGTAGGGCCACGCGGTGCCGATCAGCGCCAGTGTGACGAGCGTGATCGTGTTGCTCAGGTTGCTCTCGAATTCCAGGAAGGTCGTCGGCTGGACGGCTGGGTTCGTCGCCGGCCGCTCGACCATCATGCTCGCCATGCGCAGGCCCAGCAGCGTACCCAGGATCGCGCCTATGGCGGCGCGGTTTCCGACCGCCGAGACGAACCGTTTCGTCGGCTCGGACTGCCTCGCCACGATCAGGCAGTAGGCCACGAGGTTCAGCGTCGAGAACGACAGGAATGCTATGACCGCCAGGCCGGCCGCGACCACGTAGCGCGCCGGGCCGGCAATGGTGGTGGGGTCGGCGACGTAACGGGGAGCCAGCCAGCCCGCTGCGATGAGCCCCGAGATCAGCAGCACCGCCAACACCGGCCCGGGTTGCGCGACCTTTTCCATTATGAGGTTGTACTGCGACGCCTCGGCTTCGGCCGGCCCGGTTGTCGTCGAACGGCGAGAATCGGTTCCTGTGGAACGGCCACGGTCGGATGTCGTCGTGCGGCGGCTCGGCTGTCGCGGCGGGCCCGGGTCGACTCGCTCGACCATTGCCTCCGTCTGTCCGCGCCTGTTGCGCCGTCGGGTCCGCTGCTTACCCATCCGCCCTCATCTCGGTGCCGCGCCCTCATTCGCCGATAGTCACTCCCCCCCCCCCCCCCCCCCCGGGAATGCCGTCAGCGTACAACCGGGGTTCAACCGTCGACCGATAAGGACCATTCAGATGTGCAGAGTGGAGTTCGGCGGTGATTTGTCTGTGCTGGGGTCGCGCGTGCTACCGCGGAAAGGAGTGCTTGTCGCGGGAATTCGGGGTGCTCGGCTTACGGCCCGTGCCGGAGCACTTCGGGGACGTTGCGGTGGGCCGATTCCTGATAGCCATCCGTCGATGCTTTGGACAGTGCGCCGCCCGACCGGCGAGGTACGGCACCAGTCACACGTCGGGGGCTCGATCTTCCTCCGCCAGTGGGCGGAACCGGTGGCCGACGCGGTGGCCGAGGTGGAACACCGGCGCACCCCGGTCAGCCGCAGGACGTCGACGCCTACTGCGCCGCCCTGCTGGCCCGCTGGGGCTGAGCAGGTGACAGGTTGTCCATTTCGGCCAGTGCGTCGGTGTCGGTGCGACAGGTGTTGCGGGCAATCGTGTTACGGGCGTCGGGTGACCTCGTCGACGAAGGCCCGCCAGGCTGCCGGGGCGAAGGCCAGTACCGGTCCGGTCGTGTCCTTGCTGTCCCGTACGGCCACGACCTCGGACAGGTTGCGGGCCACCTCGACGCAGTCCCCGCCGTTCGTGCTGCTGCGCGTGCTCTTGTGCCACTGGGCGCCGCTCAGGTTCATAGCTGCTCCATCACTTTCCTGATCAGGTCGGCTGACTGCGGTACCGCCAGTGCGCTGCCCCGAATGGCATCCCAGGCCCGACGCAACCGCAACACCTCGGCGGGCTGCTCGACCACCTGCCCGTGCAACTGGTTGTCGAGATAGCCCACGTCCACGTTGGTCGGCAGGGTCGCCAACACGAACGGCCCGCCAAGTCCAGGGTACGACCCGATGTTGGCCGGTACTACCTGGATCTGCACCAGGGGAGTCGCGCTCAGCTTGAGCAGGTGGGCCAACTGGTCCCGCATCACCTCGCGCCCGCCGATCACCCGGCGGATCACGCACTCGTCGACGACGGCGATGACCTGCGGCGGGTCGTCCCGGGTCAGGATGGACTGCCGGTCGAGCCGCTCGGCGACCTTCTGCCGCAACTGTTCGTCGGTGAGCAGCGCGCCACTGAGCAGCGCCTGCGCATACGCCTCGGTCTGGAACAGGCCCGGCAGGACCGCGTTCTGGAAGGACCGCAGGGCGACCGCCTCGCGTTCCTGGTCGATCCACTCGCGCAGCCAGGTCGGGGTGCCGAGCGCGGTGACCAGGCGTTCGTACACCCCGCCCGTCTTCAGGGCCCGGTCGGCACCGGCGATGAAGGCCATCGTCAGGGCCCGGGTCCGTTTCTCGACGGCGCTGACGTGTGAGGCGGAGAAGTTCGCCACCCGCCCGAACGCCTCCTGCGTCGTTCCGGTGCTCTGCCTGCCCTGGCGGATCTCGGAAACGATGAATGCGGCAAGTGGTTCCGGTACTTCGGTCATCAGGATTCCCCAGGAGATAGATCAATTATTCACAGCTCTCCACCGGCCATTCACGCACTGCCTGAATCTGTCAGCCGCACCCACCGGCGGATAAGCCGTTCCCAGCGTAGGGCCTGCTCGTCCAAGGTGGAACCGACACTTTCGGTGGGTCCACCGCACCCGCCACCGGTGATCGGAGAACGCAATTTCCACGGATGGGAGGGCCGGATGATGTTCGGTCGCGGAACGAAGAAGAACCGTCATCGCCGGGACTGGCGGCGGCTCTGGCGGTACTGCCGGTGCGGCTTCCGCTGGCGTTGCCCGGACTCGGTCGAGCCGGTGCCGATGCCGTACGCGCCGACGGTGCCGCCGTTGACCGGGACGGCGTACCGGACAGCCCGGCGCGGCGCGGCGACGCCGACAGCGCAGCCGGACGCTCCACCCTCGCCGGCCCGGCCCCGGGCGGTCAACCGCCGCCCCGGCTTGGACGCACCGACCCGCTCCTTCCAGGCGAATGGCCGGCCCGGGGCGCTGACCCCGGCCCAGACCGCGCGCTCCCGGCAGCGGCAGCAGGTGTGAGCCGTGATCGGGCCGCAGGAACGCTGGTACCGGCACATGCGGCGCAACCCGCGACGCTATCCGACCGGCCGGCACCTGCCGGCCCAGGCGTACCGCTGCCAGAGCTGCTCCGACCCGTGGCCGTGCGCGCCGGCCCGACTCGCCCTGCTGATCGGCTTCCGGGGTGACCGGGTGGGCCTGCTGATGTACCTCGCCGCACACCTCACCCGGGCCCTGGAAGCACTACCCGACACACACCCGGCCCTGGTCACCAGCCAGATCCTCTACTGGGTCCCCCGTCGCCGCTGAGATCGGGGACGGGACGGTTCAGTCGTGCGGGCGCAGCGAGCCGTCGGTGATCTCACCCGGCCGGGCGGAGCTGATCGCGGGCTCCGGCACGGCGAGCGGGCCGGAGGCGGTGCGGGCGTCGCCGATGGTGTCGAGGAGGTTCTTCAGCGCCTGCTCGACCTTCCGCTCCTCCTCGACCATGTCGCCGTCCATCTTGATCATCGCCTCGGAGACCTTGACCGCGACCTCCTGGGCCGTCGGGGCGCTCAACTCGTTTGTCTTCGGCGGGTCCGGGACCAGGCCCTGGGACAGGGTGCTGCCGGCGATCAGCACCGCACCGGCGATCGCCCAGCCGGCCGGGCCGAGGGTCAGGCCGGTACCGACCGCGATGCCGACCAGGGTGCCCCAGGTGAAGCTCTTCGGATCCTTGCCGTTGTTGAGCGTCTGCACCGCCTGGATCGACTTGTCGAGCAACTCGATGATGCCCTTGCGGTAGCGGATGTAGAGGATCTTGTTGCACTCGAGCTGTTCGCGTACCACCTTGGCGACGGCTGCCTGGTTGATCGACGCGGTCTGCAACGGGCTGACGAAGTTGTCGATGAAGTTGACCTGGAGGTCGCCCTGCCACTGGCTCATGTCGGTGCGGACGTCGTTGATCCGGGACAGCGCCGAGTTGGCGCCGCTGAAGTTGCCCGCGTCGTCCTGGCTGCCTCCGAAGGAGCTCTCGATCGTACGCAGCGAGGCGATCATCGGGTTGGTGGCGTCCGGATCGGGCTCCAGGTACTTCTCGAAGGCCGGCTCGACCCACTCGTAGTACTCGTTGCGCACGGTGTTCCGGTATCCCTCGATCTCCTCCGGCGGGATCGGCGAGTGCGGGGACTCGGGGTGCGTCTGCGCCCATTCGAGGTCCACGGCCTTGCGCCAGGACTCGATGTCGTCGAGGGTCTGCCGGATCAGCTCCTGCTTGAGCTGGGAAGCCTTCTCCCGGACCGTACCCTTGTACGTCCCGCCGGCCAGGTCTGCCGGCGTGTCAACTTGGCTGCTCACTGCTGACGCTCCTTCAACTGCCCCCCGTTCGGGGCGTCGGCTTGCGGATCCAGGTCTGTGCGGTTGTCGCCCCGCCCGGTCAGCCCTGGTAGGGCTCGCCGGGATGGTCGTCGGCGCCCTCGGCGGGCGGGTTCGACGCCGGGTCGTTCGGGTCGTGGTTCGCCGGGTCCGCCAGGTACTGCGACAGGGCGTCGGCACTGGCCATGTCGGCGTCGACGTACGCCTGGCGGGCCATCCGGAGCGCTTCTGCCGCGTTCAGGATCGTCCCGCCGGTCTGGGTGTACATCCGTTGCATCTCGTCGCGCAGCGCGGCCCAGGCCGCCGCTCCGGCGCTGGACATGATGGTGCCGCCCGGCCCGGTCGGGGTGTTGGCCCGGAACCCGCCGCCGTCGTCACCGGTCGCGCCGCCGAGGCTGCGGCTGGCGTCGTAGTAGACGTCCGCGATCCGGGGCAGGTGTACGTCGGACACCCGCCAGAGGTGGTACAGGTCGCCACCGACGATCTCTGCCATCAAGGGCTCCTTCGGCTGTTTCGCTGTGGAATTCGGGTACTGCGCGGACGCGCGGAGGGGTCCCGGCTCAGCGGGACCGTCGCCTGACCAGCCAGCCGACGACGACGACCACGACGAGGACGGCGCCGGCCGCGAACGGCCACCACGGCACCGACGAGTCGCCGTCCGGGGTCTCCGCGTTCGGCGCGGACAGGCGGAACGAATACACCCGGTGTCCGGCGTTGTCGACGAGATAGCCGACGCCGGAGGCGCTCACGGCGACCGGACCGACCACCGGGCTCCCGGCCGCGTCGAGGGTGGCCACGGTGCCGAGTGCGGCGCCGTCGCCCAGCCGCAGCAGTGTCCGGGCCGACTGGTCGAGGGCGTAGACCTGGTCGCCGGCCGCGCTGACGGCGGCGACGTTGTTCATCGGCGGCTCCGGCGGCGGCCAGTTTCCCGCCTCGGAAAGCTCCCACCGTGCGCCGTCGGGCTGGTCGGGCAGGGTGACCGTGCCGAGCTTGCCGCCGGTCAGCCTGTGCAGCACGAGCCCGTCGGCGATCCAGAGGTCGCCTCCGCCGTCCACGGCGAGGCTTCCGGGGCTCGGCACCGGGACAGTGGTGGCCTCCCCGCCCGCGGCGACGAGCTGGCTGTTCCCGTTTCCCGCCACCGTGCTGATGGTCCCGTCCGGCGTCACCGCCCGGACCCGGTGGTTACGGAGGTCTCCGACGTAGACGGTGCCGTCGGATGCGACGGCGAGGCCGCCGAGCTGGCCGAAGGAGGCCCGGGCCGCCGGCCCACCGTCGCCGATCGGGCCCGGCACGCCGGTGCCGGCGACCACCGACAGCCGGCCGTCCGGAGCGAGCCGGAACACCCGGGCCAGACCGGTGTCCGCGATGTAGAGCGTGTTGTCGCGACCGACCGCCAGGCTCTGCGGCAGTGCCAGGTCCACCTCCGTGCCGGGCGTACCGTCGGTCACCTCGGTGCCGGGCGTGCCGGCCCGACCGCTGCCGGCGACGGTCGAGATGGTGCCGTCCGGGGCCACCTTCCGGACCCGGCGGTTGCCGGCGTCGCTGAGGTAGACGGAGCCGTCGGCGGCCACCGCCACCCCGGCGGGACGGTCGAGCGCCGCCGCCGAGGCCGGACCGCCGTCCCCGGTCCCCCCGGCCGTTCCGGTACCCGCGAACACGTCGACATCGACCGCCCCGCCGTATGCCGGAGGGGGCGGGACCAGAGCGGCCCCGATCACGAGCGCGGCGAGCGGCACGGCGACCCGACGTGGTGAAAGCATGGACCTTTGTCTACCACAGCACACCAAGTGGTCGAATCCTCGTGCGTGGAAGGTTTATGGTGACGCCGCCAGACGCTTCCCATCGGAAGGAGCGACATGCCCCACATCGGTGAGTACCTCGACAACATGGTTGTCACGGTGGACTCTCCCGACGAGCGCATCCGGGCACGCGTCTCCAACTATCACGACGTGGAGATCACCTTCGCGCCCGGCGCCTTCGACAGGTACGACGAGGAGCAGCTCAGCCACCAGCTCGCCCGGCTGGGGGTGACCACCTGGGTGGCGTACCACCGGGCCCGCTCCGAGGCGTACCGGCTGTCCCAGGGGCTCAGCTCCGACGAGCTCGCCGACGCCGAGCGGCCCAGCGACGACCCGTACCGGCGGCAGTACGAGGTGGAGCTGAACGCCATCGAGGGTGAGGGCGTGTCGGCCGGTGGTGCGGTGCGGGTGCGCACCTACGGGCTGATGCAGTGGAACGTCGACATCGAGCCGGGCAGCATCCGGCGACTCGGCGAGACGGCCTTCCTGGCCGAGCTGCACTCCGCGATGAAGTCGCTGCTCAGCGACCGGGAGATGAAGATCATCGGCCTGAAGTCGGAGTACTTCGACATCGGCATTCCCCGCCGGTGGCGGGAGCTGATGACCGAGCTGCGGACCCGCAACCGGAACCGCCGCTGAGCCGCCCGGCCGGGCCCGCCCGGTCGCGACCGGGCGGGATCCGGATGGTGCGTGAGCGCGCGGGATCCGGACGGGCCCGGGACCGGGGTAGATCCGGATGGCCCGCGACCGGTTGCGGGCTCCGGCCGAGCCGTGAACGGTCGCGGGCCCCGGCCGAGCCGTGAACGGTCGCGGGCCCCGGCCGAGCCGTGAACGGTTGCGGGCTCCGGCCGAGCCGTGAACGGTTGCGGGCTCCGGCCGAGCCGTGAACGGTCGCGGGCTCCGATGACCGCGACCAGCCGGCGGGTTCAGACGCTGGCCGGCAGTTCCGTGCCGGCCGGCGACTCTGTGCCGGCCGGCACGGCCGGGGCCGGCGGTCGGGCGCGGCGGCGGATCAGTTCGGCGGCCAGCAGCGCCACGCCGGCCGAGGCGATCTCGCTGACCGTGCAGATCAGCCGGCTGACCAGCACCACGGCCCCGGCGGTGGGCAACGGCAGCAGTCCGGTCAGCGCCACCATCAGGATGCCCTCGCGCACCCCGATGCCGTCGGGTACGAAGACCACGAAACTGCCGACCACGGCAGCCAGCCCGAACGCGCCGACGCAGACCGGGAACGAGGCTGCCGGCGGGGCACCGGCGGCGACCGCGACCAGCCAGAACTGGAGGCCGGCGACCAGCCAGGAGACCGCCTGGGCCGCGATCGCGTACCGCAGGTCGCGGTGCCCGGCCGGCGCGGGTGCCGGCCGGCGCAGCAGCCGGGCCAGCGCCGCCGCCCAACGGTTGGCCAGTTCGGGCCGGATCGCGCAGGCCAGCACCGGCAGCGCGGCCAGCAGCAGCCAGCCGCCCCGCCCGCCGAGCACGCTCGGTGCGGCGACCAGCCCGACGGTGAGCCCGGTCAGCGACATCACCGCGATGTTCAGCACGTAGACCGTGGCCATCCGGGCCGGGGTCACCCCGGCGGTCCGGCCCATCCTGATGTTGGCGATCAGCGCCCAGAACCGGCCCGGCACGAACTTCGTGATCATGCCGACGAAGAAGATCCGGGCGGCGGTCCAGACCCCGACCGGCGAGCCGAGACCGGCGAGCAGGTGGCGCCAGGAGAGCATCCCGAGCACCAGCCCCACCGAGTTGACCAGCAGGGCGAGCCCGAGCAGGCTCAGCTCGGCCGGCCCGGCCAGGTCGCGTACGGCGGCCCAGTCCGCGTCGCGCAGCGCGACCGCGACGCCGACCACCAGGGCGATTCCGAAGAGTACGGTGGCGACCCGGCGCAGCACGCCGAGGCGTACCCGGAGGATGTCGGCGGTCATCGGAGGGCTCCCGACGCGACCCGGGCGGGTGCGGCGGAGCCGGCCGTCGGCCAGCGCCACGGTGCGAGGAGCAACCGGAGCAGCCCGACGCCGGTGCCGAACACCGTCGCGGCGGTCAGCAGGAAGTGCAGCCCGGCGAAACGGCAGGCGAAGCGGGCCCCCCGGACCCGCCGGACGAAGCCGAGCAGCTCCCGGTTCGCGGCCAGGAACGCGGCGGCGGCCAGCGCCGGCAGGCCGAGCAGCGCCAGCGGCAGCGCCGGCAGGTCGACCAGCGGCGGCGCCGCACCGGAGCCGAGCCCTGGTGTACCGAGACCGGAGAGCAGCGCCAGCATCGGCAGCGGCAGGCTGGCCAGGGTGGCGGCGCAACTCAACACCGCCGCCGGGCCGAGCGCGTCGGTGCGGGCGGTGGCCACCCCGGCGCGCCCGCCCCGGCGCAGTCCCCGGGCCAGGTTGACCGCGAAGAGGGTGGCCCGGCGGTACTGCTCGCGCAGCAGCGGCCGGAGCCGGTCCACGTCGTCGTGCCGGCCGACCACCTCGGCGCTCATCACGATCCGGGCCCCGGCCGGCAGCCGGGTGCCGAACTCGACGTCCTCGCCGTCCCGCAGCCCCTCGTCGAAGCCGCCGACCCGATCGAAGACCTCCCGCCGGACGGCGGTGAGCGCGAAGAGCGTAACCGTGACCGGCCCGGCGGCCCGGCGTCGCCAGAAGTGTTCGTAGAGCGTCTTGTACTCCTCGACCGGGCCGTCGGCGAAGAGCGGCTCCGAGTCGTAGATGCCCTGCACCAGCGCGCACTCCGGGTCGCCGGCCAGCACCCGCAGGGCGGAACGCAGCGCGTCCGGGGCGAGTGCGATGTCCGAGTCGACGAAGAAGAGCACGTCGCCCCGGCTGGCCGCCGCGCCGGTGTTCCGGGCCGCCGAGACGCCCCGGTTCACCGGCGCGACGATCAGCCGGCAGGGATAGCGGCGGGCGATCGCGGCCGAGTCGTCGGAGCTGGCGTCGTCCACCACGATCACCTCCAGCGGCGCGTGCGACTGGGCGTAGACGGCGTCCAGGCAGGCGGCGAGGGTCTTCGCCGAGCGATAGCTGGGGATGACCACCGAGACCGTGCCGGCAGTCGTGTCCATCGTGCTCGTGTCCATCTCGGTCGTGTCCACTGCGTTCGGGCCTCTCGATCGGGACGCCGGGCGGTCCGTCGACGGCAGACGCTAGGCGGGCGACCTGGGCCGGACCGGGTAGTCGGGCTGGAGGAAACCCCTAGCGCGCACCGTCACCGGCGGCGACGGTCGGTAGTCGGGGAGGACTCCACCATCGGCGGCTAGCGTCCGCGACCATGACTGGAACCAGGACCGGAATCAGCGGTACGGCCTCCGGGCCACTCACCGTCTCCGTGGTCGTACCCTGCTACAACGCGGCGCGGACCCTGCGCGCCTGCCTGCGGTCGGTACTGGCGCAGACGTACCGGCCGGTGGAGGTGCTCCTCGTCGACGACGGCAGCACCGACGAGTCCCGGGAGATCGCGGCGGAACTCGGCTGCCGGGTGCTGCGCCAACCGGAGAACCGGGGCGTCTCGGCAGCCCGCAACGCGGGAGTCGCCGCCACCCGGGGCGAGGTGGTCTTCTTCCTCGACTCCGA
>NZ_JBMHMC010000004.1:0-13335 GCF_049179135.1 Plantactinospora sp. WMMB782
TACCCGTCGCCGCCGCCCGTACCCTCGTCGCCACCGCCTGACCGAGGGCGGCCCGGCGTGCCGCCCTCGCAGGTGGGGGTACCTTCCAGATCTAGATGACTTGTGGTTGCCGCGGCAACCACAAGTCATCTAGATCTACTTTGTGCCTGAGCGCGCATGCGCCGAGACGACCGCGACAGGCGGCCCGGGACCGCCGCCCGGGGCGGGAGCAAGGGGGTGGCGGCTTCGGGGTGGCGGCTTCGGGGTGGCGGCTTCGGGGTGGCGGCTTCGGGGTGGCGGCTTCGGGGTGGGTCGGCCGGCCCCGGAGGGCCGGCCGGTTGCGGTCGTCAGGCGGCGGCGCGCAGGGCGGCGACCCGGAGGCGGTCGCCGGCGGCGGCCCGGAACGCCTCCTCGTACGCGTCGATCGAGACCGTCACCCCGAACCGGGCCTCCGCCCGGCGGGCTCCCTCGACCCGGTCCGCCGCCGAGGTCGCGCCAACCCGGACCAGCGCCTCGGCGATGGCCGCCGGATCGCGCGGCGGCACCAGCTCGCCGAAGCCGGTGAGCTGGACCGGTACCCGCATCCCGGGCAGGTCGCTGGCGACGGACGGCACACCGGAGATCATCGCCTCGGCCTGCACGATGCCGAAGGACTCCTCGGCCACCGAGGTCAGCGCGAAGACGTCGATCGAGGCGTACAGGTCGCTGATCTCGGCGTCGGTGAGCCGGCCCAGGAAGCGGATCCGCCGGTCCCCGGCGGCGCGGGCCCGCAGCTCGCCGATCACGCTGCCGCCGGCCACCGAGCTGTGGTCACCGGCGACCAGCAGCCTGGCCTCCGGGTCGTCGATCAGCCGGAACCCGTCGACCAGGTGGGTCAGCCCCTTCTCCGCGGCGATCCGGCCGAGGAAGCCGACGTGCAGCCCGGACGAGCCCCGGAACGAGGGCCGGCCCGGCGGCCGGTGTACGCAGGGCGGCGGCACCGCGTGCACGGCCCGGTCCCGCATCACCGGCCAGTGCCGGGAGTGCTGGGCGTGGTCCACGTTGTTCACCATCACGCCGACCGAGCGGCGCAGCGCGGCCCGGACCGAGCGCTCCACGAGGTCGATCTGGGCCCGCGCGACCAGGCCGCCCGGCACCCAGACGTCGTCGTGGTGGTTGCAGACGATCGGGGTGTCGCCGGCCAGCCGGGCCACCAGGCCGGCCTCCAGCATCGGCAGGTGCAGGTTGACCACCGCCGAGTCCCGGGCGATCCGGCCGGCCAGGGCGGGAAAGCCGGGGCAGATCACCCCACGGCCCACCCGGGCCAGCACCGGGGCCCGGAACACCTGCACCCCGTTGCGTACCTCGTGCCTGGGCAGTGCCGGGTCGTGCTGGGAGGCGACGACCGCCACCCGCCAGCCCCGGGCGGCCAGCCCCTCGGCGACCACCCGGGCGACCTCGGTCAGCCCGCTGAGGTACGGGGTGTAGTAGGTGAGTACGACTGTCAGGTCGAAGCGCTTCATCGTGACCTCCAGATTGTGATGGGCGAAGCAGCCGGGAACTGGGCAGAGGAGTCGGGAACTGGGCAGAGGAGTCGGGAACTGGGCAGCGGAGTCGGGGGCCGGGCGACGGAGCCGGGATCAGTGCACGGAGATCGCCAGCTGCTGTGCGCTGTGGTCGGAGAGCCCGTCGTCGCCGGTCAGCCGGTATTCGTGCACGGTCAGCGCGCCCCGGGTGAAGGTCCAGTCGAGCCGCCACAGCCGGGGCAGCGGAACGCCCCTGGTCGGCCAGCTCGCCGGCAGCGGGGAGCCGGCGGTCGGGTCGTGCCGGCGCAGCCCGGCCCCGATCCGCCGCAGGTCGCGCATCAGGCTCGTCGAGTTCAGGTCGCCGCTGAGCAGTACCCGGTGCGGGTTCGCGGCCAGGTCGGCGTGCAGGGCGCGCAGGTGGGCGTCCCGGCGGTGGAACTGGCTGCGGACGAATTCGTAGAAGTCCGCCCGCAGCGGGCTACGGTCGATCTCCACCTGGACCGCCAGGTGCACGTTGTAGAACGACACCACTTCGGCACCGACCCGCACGTCGGTCCGGAGCGTCTTGCCGGTCCAGTACTCCGGCCAGTCCGTACCGGCCGGCGGGGTGCTGCCGTCGGCGGCCGAGAGCCAGCGGCTGGCGTCGACGGTCCGGCTGGCCAGCACCGGCAGCCGGGAGAGGGTGACCAGTTCACTGCCGACCACCACCTGATAGCCGGGGAACTCGGCACGCAGCCGATCCAGCGCGTCGATGCGTACCGGGCGGTCGGTGTAGTGCAGGTACTCCTGCAACAGGTAGACGTCGGCCCGCTGCGCCTTCAGGTAGGCGTAGAACCGGTCCGGGTCGTCGTCCTGGTCCCAGTACTCGGGGTTCCAGGAGAAGACCCGGACGGCGTCCGCCGGGGTCGCCGGGTCGGGCAGGGGCGCGGCCGGGGTCAACCCGGACCGGGGCGCGCCGAACAGCAGGGTGGCGACCAGCAGCACCAGCATCGGCGCGCGTACCGGCCGGGCGGCCAGCGGCACCGCGCCGAGCAGCACCAGCGGAACCAGCAGGAGCAGGATCGGCGGTGCCGTCTCGACCAGCAGCCAGAACCACCACCGTCCACTCAGGAAGGTGTGCAGCAGCAGGAGCACCGCCCAGCCGAGCCCGCCGCCGACCAGCAGCCGGGTACCGAGACACCACCGCCCACCACCACCCGCACCCGGCGCGGCGGTGCCCGGCGCCGTGCCGGGGTCCGGGAACGGGGCGCCGCCCGGTGCCGTGCCGGGGTCGGCGGGCGGGGTGACCGACGGTGGGCGGGGGGTGTCGAGGTCGGGCAGCATCAGGCCCGGCCCGAGACGGTGGCCGGGGCGGGCCGGGCGAGGTGCCGGGGCCGGACCAGCCAGCGCAGGGCGCCGACCGCCATTCCGGCCACCAGCACCAGGTGCACCAGCAGGTGCACGCCGAGGAAGTAGGCGGTGAACCGCAGGCCGCGCTGGGCGTACACGAAGCGGGGCAGCGCCGGGTCTGCCACGCAGAACGCCAGCGCCAACACCGCCGGCAGCGCCGCCAGCCAGCCCGCGAACGCCGGGGTGAGCGGGGCGAGGACGGCGAGCGGCAGGCTGCCCAGCAGCAGCGCGGCGGCGAGCACCCCGAGCGGGTGGTTGGCCCGCTCCAGGCGTACCCCGTCGGTCCGGCCGGCGGCCAGGGCCAGCGGGACCAGCGGTACGGCCCGGCGCCACTGCTCGGTCAGGATCGGCCAGAGCCGGCTGCCGTCGTCGTGCCGACCGACCACCGAGCCGGTGAGTACCACCCGGGTGTGCCGGGCCAGCCGGCTGCTGTACTCCACGTCCTCGCAGTCGCGCAGCCCCTCGTGCAGCGGGCCGACCGCCCGGAGTACGTCCCGGCGCAGCGCCGCCAGCGCGAAGATGACGGTACGCACCTCGCCGACGTGCCGCCGCCGCCAGTGCACCGCGTGCAGGATGCGGTACCGCTCCACCGGTCCGTCGTCGATCAGCGGCTCGGTGTCGTACGTCCCGTGCACCGCGCCGACCGCCGGGTTCGTCGCCAGGATGTCGACGGCATTGCCGAGGGCGTCCGGGGCGAGCGCCACGTCGGAGTCGAGGAAGAAGACCACCTCGCCCCGGGTGGCGGCGACTCCCGCGTTGCGGGCTGCCGAGACGCCCCGGTTCTCCGGTTGGCGCAGCACCCGGCAGCCGAGTTCCGCCGCGATCTCCCGGGACTCGTCGGTGCTGCCGTCGTCGACGAGGAGCACCTCCACCGGCCGGTACGTCTGCGCCAGTACCGACCGCAGGCAGGCGCGCAGGGTCCGCGCCGCGTTGTAGCAGGGTACGACCACGGAGACGGTGAGTGGCCCGGAGGCCGTACCGCTGATTCCGGTCCTGGTTCCAGTCATGGTCGCGGACGCTAGCCGCCGATGGTGGAGTCCTCCCCGACTACCGACCGTCGCCGCCGGTGACGGTGCGCGCTAGGGGTTTCCTCCAGCCCGACTACCCGGTCCGGCCCAGGTCGCCCGCCTAGCGTCTGCCGTCGACGGACCGCCCGGCGTCCCGATCGAGAGGCCCGAACGCAGTGGACACGACCGAGATGGACACGAGCACGATGGACACGACTGCCGGCACGGTCTCGGTGGTCATCCCCAGCTATCGCTCGGCGAAGACCCTCGCCGCCTGCCTGGACGCCGTCTACGCCCAGTCGCACGCGCCGCTGGAGGTGATCGTGGTGGACGACGCCAGCTCCGACGACTCGGCCGCGATCGCCCGCCGCTATCCCTGCCGGCTGATCGTCGCGCCGGTGAACCGGGGCGTCTCGGCGGCCCGGAACACCGGCGCGGCGGCCAGCCGGGGCGACGTGCTCTTCTTCGTCGACTCGGACATCGCACTCGCCCCGGACGCGCTGCGTTCCGCCCTGCGGGTGCTGGCCGGCGACCCGGAGTGCGCGCTGGTGCAGGGCATCTACGACTCGGAGCCGCTCTTCGCCGACGGCCCGGTCGAGGAGTACAAGACGCTCTACGAACACTTCTGGCGACGCCGGGCCGCCGGGCCGGTCACGGTTACGCTCTTCGCGCTCACCGCCGTCCGGCGGGAGGTCTTCGATCGGGTCGGCGGCTTCGACGAGGGGCTGCGGGACGGCGAGGACGTCGAGTTCGGCACCCGGCTGCCGGCCGGGGCCCGGATCGTGATGAGCGCCGAGGTGGTCGGCCGGCACGACGACGTGGACCGGCTCCGGCCGCTGCTGCGCGAGCAGTACCGCCGGGCCACCCTCTTCGCGGTCAACCTGGCCCGGGGACTGCGCCGGGGCGGGCGCGCCGGGGTGGCCACCGCCCGCACCGACGCGCTCGGCCCGGCGGCGGTGTTGAGTTGCGCCGCCACCCTGGCCAGCCTGCCGCTGCCGATGCTGGCGCTGCTCTCCGGTCTCGGTACACCAGGGCTCGGCTCCGGTGCGGCGCCGCCGCTGGTCGACCTGCCGGCGCTGCCGCTGGCGCTGCTCGGCCTGCCGGCGCTGGCCGCCGCCGCGTTCCTGGCCGCGAACCGGGAGCTGCTCGGCTTCGTCCGGCGGGTCCGGGGGGCCCGCTTCGCCTGCCGTTTCGCCGGGCTGCACTTCCTGCTGACCGCCGCGACGGTGTTCGGCACCGGCGTCGGGCTGCTCCGGTTGCTCCTCGCACCGTGGCGCTGGCCGACGGCCGGCTCCGCCGCACCCGCCCGGGTCGCGTCGGGAGCCCTCCGATGACCGCCGACATCCTCCGGGTACGCCTCGGCGTGCTGCGCCGGGTCGCCACCGTACTCTTCGGAATCGCCCTGGTGGTCGGCGTCGCGGTCGCGCTGCGCGACGCGGACTGGGCCGCCGTACGCGACCTGGCCGGGCCGGCCGAGCTGAGCCTGCTCGGGCTCGCCCTGCTGGTCAACTCGGTGGGGCTGGTGCTCGGGATGCTCTCCTGGCGCCACCTGCTCGCCGGTCTCGGCTCGCCGGTCGGGGTCTGGACCGCCGCCCGGATCTTCTTCGTCGGCATGATCACGAAGTTCGTGCCGGGCCGGTTCTGGGCGCTGATCGCCAACATCAGGATGGGCCGGACCGCCGGGGTGACCCCGGCCCGGATGGCCACGGTCTACGTGCTGAACATCGCGGTGATGTCGCTGACCGGGCTCACCGTCGGGCTGGTCGCCGCACCGAGCGTGCTCGGCGGGCGGGGCGGCTGGCTGCTGCTGGCCGCGCTGCCGGTGCTGGCCTGCGCGATCCGGCCCGAACTGGCCAACCGTTGGGCGGCGGCGCTGGCCCGGCTGCTGCGCCGGCCGGCACCCGCGCCGGCCGGGCACCGCGACCTGCGGTACGCGATCGCGGCCCAGGCGGTCTCCTGGCTGGTCGCCGGCCTCCAGTTCTGGCTGGTCGCGGTCGCCGCCGGTGCCCCGCCGGCAGCCTCGTTCCCGGTCTGCGTCGGCGCGTTCGGGCTGGCTGCCGTGGTCGGCAGTTTCGTGGTCTTCGTACCCGACGGCATCGGGGTGCGCGAGGGCATCCTGATGGTGGCGCTGACCGGACTGCTGCCGTTGCCCACCGCCGGGGCCGTGGTGCTGGTCAGCCGGCTGATCTGCACGGTCAGCGAGATCGCCTCGGCCGGCGTGGCGCTGCTGGCCGCCGAACTGATCCGCCGCCGCGCCCGACCGCCGGCCCCGGCCGTGCCGGCCGGCACAGAGTCGCCGGCCGGCACGGAACTGCCGGCCAGCGTCTGAACCCGCCGGCTGGTCGCGGTCATCGGAGCCCGCGACCGTTCACGGCTCGGCCGGAGCCCGCAACCGTTCACGGCTCGGCCGGAGCCCGCAACCGTTCACGGCTCGGCCGGGGCCCGCGACCGTTCACGGCTCGGCCGGGGCCCGCGACCGTTCACGGCTCGGCCGGAGCCCGCAACCGGTCGCGGGCCATCCGGATCTACCCCGGTCCCGGGCCCGTCCGGATCCCGCGCGCTCACGCACCATCCGGATCCCGCCCGGTCGCGACCGGGCGGGCCCGGCCGGGCGGCTCAGCGGCGGTTCCGGTTGCGGGTCCGCAGCTCGGTCATCAGCTCCCGCCACCGGCGGGGAATGCCGATGTCGAAGTACTCCGACTTCAGGCCGATGATCTTCATCTCCCGGTCGCTGAGCAGCGACTTCATCGCGGAGTGCAGCTCGGCCAGGAAGGCCGTCTCGCCGAGTCGCCGGATGCTGCCCGGCTCGATGTCGACGTTCCACTGCATCAGCCCGTAGGTGCGCACCCGCACCGCACCACCGGCCGACACGCCCTCACCCTCGATGGCGTTCAGCTCCACCTCGTACTGCCGCCGGTACGGGTCGTCGCTGGGCCGCTCGGCGTCGGCGAGCTCGTCGGAGCTGAGCCCCTGGGACAGCCGGTACGCCTCGGAGCGGGCCCGGTGGTACGCCACCCAGGTGGTCACCCCCAGCCGGGCGAGCTGGTGGCTGAGCTGCTCCTCGTCGTACCTGTCGAAGGCGCCGGGCGCGAAGGTGATCTCCACGTCGTGATAGTTGGAGACGCGTGCCCGGATGCGCTCGTCGGGAGAGTCCACCGTGACAACCATGTTGTCGAGGTACTCACCGATGTGGGGCATGTCGCTCCTTCCGATGGGAAGCGTCTGGCGGCGTCACCATAAACCTTCCACGCACGAGGATTCGACCACTTGGTGTGCTGTGGTAGACAAAGGTCCATGCTTTCACCACGTCGGGTCGCCGTGCCGCTCGCCGCGCTCGTGATCGGGGCCGCTCTGGTCCCGCCCCCTCCGGCATACGGCGGGGCGGTCGATGTCGACGTGTTCGCGGGTACCGGAACGGCCGGGGGGACCGGGGACGGCGGTCCGGCCTCGGCGGCGGCGCTCGACCGTCCCGCCGGGGTGGCGGTGGCCGCCGACGGCTCCGTCTACCTCAGCGACGCCGGCAACCGCCGGGTCCGGAAGGTGGCCCCGGACGGCACCATCTCGACCGTCGCCGGCAGCGGTCGGGCCGGCACGCCCGGCACCGAGGTGACCGACGGTACGCCCGGCACGGAGGTGGACCTGGCACTGCCGCAGAGCCTGGCGGTCGGTCGCGACAACACGCTCTACATCGCGGACACCGGTCTGGCCCGGGTGTTCCGGCTCGCTCCGGACGGCCGGCTGTCGGTGGTCGCCGGCACCGGCGTGCCGGGCCCGATCGGCGACGGTGGGCCGGCGGCCCGGGCCTCCTTCGGCCAGCTCGGCGGCCTCGCCGTCGCATCCGACGGCACCGTCTACGTCGGAGACCTCCGTAACCACCGGGTCCGGGCGGTGACGCCGGACGGGACCATCAGCACGGTGGCGGGAAACGGGAACAGCCAGCTCGTCGCCGCGGGCGGGGAGGCCACCACTGTCCCGGTGCCGAGCCCCGGAAGCCTCGCCGTGGACGGCGGAGGCGACCTCTGGATCGCCGACGGGCTCGTGCTGCACAGGCTGACCGGCGGCAAGCTCGGCACGGTCACCCTGCCCGACCAGCCCGACGGCGCACGGTGGGAGCTTTCCGAGGCGGGAAACTGGCCGCCGCCGGAGCCGCCGATGAACAACGTCGCCGCCGTCAGCGCGGCCGGCGACCAGGTCTACGCCCTCGACCAGTCGGCCCGGACACTGCTGCGGCTGGGCGACGGCGCCGCACTCGGCACCGTGGCCACCCTCGACGCGGCCGGGAGCCCGGTGGTCGGTCCGGTCGCCGTGAGCGCCTCCGGCGTCGGCTATCTCGTCGACAACGCCGGACACCGGGTGTATTCGTTCCGCCTGTCCGCGCCGAACGCGGAGACCCCGGACGGCGACTCGTCGGTGCCGTGGTGGCCGTTCGCGGCCGGCGCCGTCCTCGTCGTGGTCGTCGTCGTCGGCTGGCTGGTCAGGCGACGGTCCCGCTGAGCCGGGACCCCTCCGCGCGTCCGCGCAGTACCCGAATTCCACAGCGAAACAGCCGAAGGAGCCCTTGATGGCAGAGATCGTCGGTGGCGACCTGTACCACCTCTGGCGGGTGTCCGACGTACACCTGCCCCGGATCGCGGACGTCTACTACGACGCCAGCCGCAGCCTCGGCGGCGCGACCGGTGACGACGGCGGCGGGTTCCGGGCCAACACCCCGACCGGGCCGGGCGGCACCATCATGTCCAGCGCCGGAGCGGCGGCCTGGGCCGCGCTGCGCGACGAGATGCAACGGATGTACACCCAGACCGGCGGGACGATCCTGAACGCGGCAGAAGCGCTCCGGATGGCCCGCCAGGCGTACGTCGACGCCGACATGGCCAGTGCCGACGCCCTGTCGCAGTACCTGGCGGACCCGGCGAACCACGACCCGAACGACCCGGCGTCGAACCCGCCCGCCGAGGGCGCCGACGACCATCCCGGCGAGCCCTACCAGGGCTGACCGGGCGGGGCGACAACCGCACAGACCTGGATCCGCAAGCCGACGCCCCGAACGGGGGGCAGTTGAAGGAGCGTCAGCAGTGAGCAGCCAAGTTGACACGCCGGCAGACCTGGCCGGCGGGACGTACAAGGGTACGGTCCGGGAGAAGGCTTCCCAGCTCAAGCAGGAGCTGATCCGGCAGACCCTCGACGACATCGAGTCCTGGCGCAAGGCCGTGGACCTCGAATGGGCGCAGACGCACCCCGAGTCCCCGCACTCGCCGATCCCGCCGGAGGAGATCGAGGGATACCGGAACACCGTGCGCAACGAGTACTACGAGTGGGTCGAGCCGGCCTTCGAGAAGTACCTGGAGCCCGATCCGGACGCCACCAACCCGATGATCGCCTCGCTGCGTACGATCGAGAGCTCCTTCGGAGGCAGCCAGGACGACGCGGGCAACTTCAGCGGCGCCAACTCGGCGCTGTCCCGGATCAACGACGTCCGCACCGACATGAGCCAGTGGCAGGGCGACCTCCAGGTCAACTTCATCGACAACTTCGTCAGCCCGTTGCAGACCGCGTCGATCAACCAGGCAGCCGTCGCCAAGGTGGTACGCGAACAGCTCGAGTGCAACAAGATCCTCTACATCCGCTACCGCAAGGGCATCATCGAGTTGCTCGACAAGTCGATCCAGGCGGTGCAGACGCTCAACAACGGCAAGGATCCGAAGAGCTTCACCTGGGGCACCCTGGTCGGCATCGCGGTCGGTACCGGCCTGACCCTCGGCCCGGCCGGCTGGGCGATCGCCGGTGCGGTGCTGATCGCCGGCAGCACCCTGTCCCAGGGCCTGGTCCCGGACCCGCCGAAGACAAACGAGTTGAGCGCCCCGACGGCCCAGGAGGTCGCGGTCAAGGTCTCCGAGGCGATGATCAAGATGGACGGCGACATGGTCGAGGAGGAGCGGAAGGTCGAGCAGGCGCTGAAGAACCTCCTCGACACCATCGGCGACGCCCGCACCGCCTCCGGCCCGCTCGCCGTGCCGGAGCCCGCGATCAGCTCCGCCCGGCCGGGTGAGATCACCGACGGCTCGCTGCGCCCGCACGACTGAACCGTCCCGTCCCCGATCTCAGCGGCGACGGGGGACCCAGTAGAGGATCTGGCTGGTGACCAGGGCCGGGTGTGTGTCGGGTAGTGCTTCCAGGGCCCGGGTGAGGTGTGCGGCGAGGTACATCAGCAGGCCCACCCGGTCACCCCGGAAGCCGATCAGCAGGGCGAGTCGGGCCGGCGCGCACGGCCACGGGTCGGAGCAGCTCTGGCAGCGGTACGCCTGGGCCGGCAGGTGCCGGCCGGTCGGATAGCGTCGCGGGTTGCGCCGCATGTGCCGGTACCAGCGTTCCTGCGGCCCGATCACGGCTCACACCTGCTGCCGCTGCCGGGAGCGCGCGGTCTGGGCCGGGGTCAGCGCCCCGGGCCGGCCATTCGCCTGGAAGGAGCGGGTCGGTGCGTCCAAGCCGGGGCGGCGGTTGACCGCCCGGGGCCGGGCCGGCGAGGGTGGAGCGTCCGGCTGCGCTGTCGGCGTCGCCGCGCCGCGCCGGGCTGTCCGGTACGCCGTCCCGGTCAACGGCGGCACCGTCGGCGCGTACGGCATCGGCACCGGCTCGACCGAGTCCGGGCAACGCCAGCGGAAGCCGCACCGGCAGTACCGCCAGAGCCGCCGCCAGTCCCGGCGATGACGGTTCTTCTTCGTTCCGCGACCGAACATCATCCGGCCCTCCCATCCGTGGAAATTGCGTTCTCCGATCACCGGTGGCGGGTGCGGTGGACCCACCGAAAGTGTCGGTTCCACCTTGGACGAGCAGGCCCTACGCTGGGAACGGCTTATCCGCCGGTGGGTGCGGCTGACAGATTCAGGCAGTGCGTGAATGGCCGGTGGAGAGCTGTGAATAATTGATCTATCTCCTGGGGAATCCTGATGACCGAAGTACCGGAACCACTTGCCGCATTCATCGTTTCCGAGATCCGCCAGGGCAGGCAGAGCACCGGAACGACGCAGGAGGCGTTCGGGCGGGTGGCGAACTTCTCCGCCTCACACGTCAGCGCCGTCGAGAAACGGACCCGGGCCCTGACGATGGCCTTCATCGCCGGTGCCGACCGGGCCCTGAAGACGGGCGGGGTGTACGAACGCCTGGTCACCGCGCTCGGCACCCCGACCTGGCTGCGCGAGTGGATCGACCAGGAACGCGAGGCGGTCGCCCTGCGGTCCTTCCAGAACGCGGTCCTGCCGGGCCTGTTCCAGACCGAGGCGTATGCGCAGGCGCTGCTCAGTGGCGCGCTGCTCACCGACGAACAGTTGCGGCAGAAGGTCGCCGAGCGGCTCGACCGGCAGTCCATCCTGACCCGGGACGACCCGCCGCAGGTCATCGCCGTCGTCGACGAGTGCGTGATCCGCCGGGTGATCGGCGGGCGCGAGGTGATGCGGGACCAGTTGGCCCACCTGCTCAAGCTGAGCGCGACTCCCCTGGTGCAGATCCAGGTAGTACCGGCCAACATCGGGTCGTACCCTGGACTTGGCGGGCCGTTCGTGTTGGCGACCCTGCCGACCAACGTGGACGTGGGCTATCTCGACAACCAGTTGCACGGGCAGGTGGTCGAGCAGCCCGCCGAGGTGTTGCGGTTGCGTCGGGCCTGGGATGCCATTCGGGGCAGCGCACTGGCGGTACCGCAGTCAGCCGACCTGATCAGGAAAGTGATGGAGCAGCTATGAACCTGAGCGGCGCCCAGTGGCACAAGAGCACGCGCAGCAGCACGAACGGCGGGGACTGCGTCGAGGTGGCCCGCAACCTGTCCGAGGTCGTGGCCGTACGGGACAGCAAGGACACGACCGGACCGGTACTGGCCTTCGCCCCGGCAGCCTGGCGGGCCTTCGTCGACGAGGTCACCCGACGCCCGTAACACGATTGCCCGCAACACCTGTCGCACCGACACCGACGCACTGGCCGAAATGGACAACCTGTCACCTGCTCAGCCCCAGCGGGCCAGCAGGGCGGCGCAGTAGGCGTCGACGTCCTGCGGCTGACCGGGGTGCGCCGGTGTTCCACCTCGGCCACCGCGTCGGCCACCGGTTCCGCCCACTGGCGGAGGAAGATCGAGCCCCCGACGTGTGACTGGTGCCGTACCTCGCCGGTCGGGCGGCGCACTGTCCAAAGCATCGACGGATGGCTATCAGGAATCGGCCCACCGCAACGTCCCCGAAGTGCTCCGGCACGGGCCGTAAGCCGAGCACCCCGAATTCCCGCGACAAGCACTCCTTTCCGCGGTAGCACGCGCGACCCCAGCACAGACAAATCACCGCCGAACTCCACTCTGCACATCTGAATGGTCCTTATCGGTCGACGGTTGAACCCCGGTTGTACGCTGACGGCATTCCCGGGGGGGGGGGGGGGGGGGAGTGACTATCGGCGAATGAGGGCGCGGCACCGAGATGAGGGCGGATGGGTAAGCAGCGGACCCGACGGCGCAACAGGCGCGGACAGACGGAGGCAATGGTCGAGCGAGTCGACCCGGGCCCGCCGCGACAGCCGAGCCGCCGCACGACGACATCCGACCGTGGCCGTTCCACAGGAACCGATTCTCGCCGTTCGACGACAACCGGGCCGGCCGAAGCCGAGGCGTCGCAGTACAACCTCATAATGGAAAAGGTCGCGCAACCCGGGCCGGTGTTGGCGGTGCTGCTGATCTCGGGGCTCATCGCAGCGGGCTGGCTGGCTCCCCGTTACGTCGCCGACCCCACCACCATTGCCGGCCCGGCGCGCTACGTGGTCGCGGCCGGCCTGGCGGTCATAGCATTCCTGTCGTTCTCGACGCTGAACCTCGTGGCCTACTGCCTGATCGTGGCGAGGCAGTCCGAGCCGACGAAACGGTTCGTCTCGGCGGTCGGAAACCGCGCCGCCATAGGCGCGATCCTGGGTACGCTGCTGGGCCTGCGCATGGCGAGCATGATGGTCGAGCGGCCGGCGACGAACCCAGCCGTCCAGCCGACGACCTTCCTGGAATTCGAGAGCAACCTGAGCAACACGATCACGCTCGTCACACTGGCGCTGATCGGCACCGCGTGGCCCTACTGCTGGGGCCCGGTCAGGGCCTCGATGACCGCCTTCGCATCGAAGCCGCCGCTGGCGGCCCACGCCGGCAAGTTGGGTTTCGCGCTCGGGGCGACCTTGCTCCTCAGCAGTCACTTCCTGGGATTCGGCGTGGCGCTGGCCGTGTATCGCGGCGTCGCCAATCCGTAGCCGGTCGCCAATCCATAGCCGGTCGGCAAACCACAGCCGCACGCAGGGAAAATCCCTGCCACTACCAACATATACCGCACCCCCGGACTTGCGGCAAGACCCCCGTCGTGGCGCACAATCGTCGGCCGAAGACAACAAGCGGCAACCGGGGGGATTCCATGTTCGATGTCATCGTCGTCGGCGGTGGCCCGACC
>NZ_JBMHMC010000005.1:0-126812 GCF_049179135.1 Plantactinospora sp. WMMB782
GGCGGTCGGCGGTCCGGTCGACGGTCGTTCCCTGTCCGTGCTCCTCGACGACGACGGGTTCCCGCCCCTGACCTTGGACGAGTCGTGGCTGTGGACGTCGTACGGCAGTGAGCTGTGGGATGCGGACACGGCCGGGGTGTACGAGCTGGAGCCGGTCGCCGGGGGCGGGCCGCCGTTCGTCTACCGATGGGTGCCCGCTCGTCCCTGATTGCTACTCCGAGTTTTCCACCGCGTCGTCGGCGACGGCGAGCGGCACCACGGCGGCGATCCGCCGGCCCCGGCTCGTGATGTAGGTGACCCGTCCGGCTGCGGCGGCGTAGAGCACGTCGGCGAAGTGCTCCCGGGCGTCTCGGACGCTCCGTTCCTCGGTGGGATGCCGCTCCTTCTTGGTCATGTCCATGGATGTTACCTGTTGTTCTGTGGCGTACACTGGTGTACACGACGGAAGGAGAGGGATGGACATCTTCGAGGTCACCGACCGGCTCACCGGCGGCGCCGACAGCATCCACACGATCGAGGTCAAGCTTCAGGTGCAACGACTCAACGAGGCCGGCATCTCCGCGACGGTCGCTCAGATCGAAGCCCAGCTTGGGTACCCGATCGCCGAGGCCAGTCGGGACGAGCTGCGTGGGGTGATCGCCGGCCTCAACGCGGTCGGCCGGGAAGGCGTGGGTCAGCGATGACCGAGGCAGCCATGCCGACGATGGAAGATCTGTACCCGGGCGGTGCCGGCTACCACCAGGCGCACGAGCCGTACATTCGCGCCGTTGCCGATGCCCTGACCGCGTCCGGGGTGAAGGTGCTGAACTGGTACGCCGACCCGAACGACCCCCGCGACGGGGCGATCCGGGTCAACACGTTCGGCCTCGACTACGACGAAGTCTGGGTGTGCTGGCAGGAGGAGCGCCGCTGGTATGTACTGCTGATCGAGGAGCATGAGGGCCGGGAGCCGTCCCGCTGGGTCCGCGACCTCGACGCTGGCACCGTCTTCTCACCGGAGTCGGTGGTGCGGGCGTTCGCCGACCACATGGGCATCACCGCCGACCCGCCGGGTGACTCGTTCCCGGATCTCGACTGGCCGGAGCACACGTTCGAGGACGACAACATCCCGTTGGAGCTGGCGCTACGCCGGTACGCGGAAGGAGGTCCCCGATGACCGACACGACGTCCTCCGACTTCCCACCCGGACTGCTGGACTACTTCGCCGCCCGGGAACGGCAGCGCGCCGAGACGGTCAACCGGGCGCTGGCCACACTCAGCCCGTTCGAACGTCGCCTTGTGCGAGAGGCGGCCGTCATGGGCTACGTGCGTGGCGCGATGGCGGGCCACCTTGACGGACGGCAAGGCCGCGAGCAGGAGATCCCGAAGGACGCGACAATTCTCGTCGAGGTCGTTGGCGCCTGCATCTCGATGGACGAGCTGTACCCGTACCTCGCCGCCGCGTCCGAGGGGAAGCGGCGTCGGGTCACGAAGTCTCGGAGGTGGCCCGGTGAGTGATCAGGCTTCGGCTCCAGTGACGGTTACCTACGACTGCCCCAGCCGGTGCGCCTACGTCCTGCCGGTCGCGTCGGAAGTCGAGCTGCGGGCGTGGACACAGGTGGAGACTGTCGGCATGTGGGCTGACGCCCAGCACGAGCGCGAGTGCCCGTCCCGTCAGGGTGTCGACCCGTACGCCGCCCAGGTGGCGGAAATCCTGGCCGGTGCCGACGCCCGCCGGAATCCGAACCCGCGCATCGACGACCCTGACCGGCTGCGGGCTCGCATTGAAGCCCTCCGGTCGTCCCGGTCGTCCTGAATGCCCACCGAGGGTCTCATCTACTGCGTCCTGCGCCGCGCCACCGTCGGCCTGGTTGTCAACGGCGGCAAGGTGGTCGATGCCCCTCCATACGTGCGCCGCATGAAGGGCCGGGATGCTCGGCAGGTGTGGCGAGAACTTGCCGCGCACGCGGACGACTTACGGTGGCTACCGGACCGGTAGGTCACGCGAACCCGAGCCAGTTCTTCGCGCTGCGGGTCATCAGCGTTCCCATGATCGCGGCGAGGAAGCCGATCCCGACGACGGCTGCTCCGACGCTGCGGAGTGTCGCGAGGGCTACGAGGAGCGCCACACCGAACCCGAGGTAGCTTCCCCACCGCCGGGCACGAACCAGGCCGACGACGGCTGCCACGGCGACCAATGCGACGCTGCCGAGGAACACAACGGCATGGGTGCGGCCAGTGTCACCGACGGCGTTGGCGACCGCCCCGAACCCGGTCAGCACGGCCAAGGCGCCGAGGAGGAAGGCTCCGACCTTCACCGGGTACGGCATCCGTGTCGGCGGCCCGTCGTCGTCCGTCTGGTCGAGGTCGTCTGGTTCGGTGTCGTCGTCCACTGGCAGATGATGCGGCTGGACGGAACGTGAGGTCTGTTCACTGTCGGCGACACGACAGCTTCCCGTCGTGATGTTGGAGGTGCTGGTCGGGTGTTCGGGCTATTCGCGTGCGGGGATAGTCCTGCTGGCCGACCCCACCCTGAACGGCCGTTCGTGAGCGGCAGGCTACCGACCGGTACCGGCGGCGACGGGCGCGAACAACACTCGGGCGATGGACGCGAACCTGCACCGCCGCAGGTGCCCCCACTGCGGCACAGACCTGACCGCCCTCGCCCGCCTCGTCACCACCCACGGCGCCCCCGTCCTCGAACGGCACGAAACCCCACCCGGACCGCTTCCGGCCGGCACCCGCGACGCGGACTGGCTGACCCTGCCGTGCCTGCACCCGCTGCACGGGATCCTGCTCTGGGATGCGATCGTCGGCCTCGGCTGGGGGCATGGTGTCGCCGCCGAGGTGTGTCGGCCGGTCGCGTCGCAGCTCGCCGCCTGAACGGGTCGGGGGTGGCCCCGACTGTGGGTGATGACGTGGGGATGCCGGGGCCACCCATAGGCACGGTAGGTGCCGGGTCTGACAGGGCGGCACACTGGACGTGTGTCCATCTACGCCACCGCCCTACCGCTCGACGGCGACGAGCAGCCGGCACCGATCGTCTACCAGGGCTCACACGTCCTACCCGCCGACGGCGACGCCCGGGATGGTGTGCTGCTTCTGTGTCAGATCCCCGGCCACATCAGCCTCAACGGCCGGGACTCGCCGGACGACGAGCGTACGGTGTGGCCGTGGCTGCGCCTGTCGCTGCACGGGCCGGGCGGGGACGCGACCGTGGTACTCGACCGGGAGCAGGTGGAGCGGATCCACGCCTACCTCGGCGAGTGGCTGAGCGCAGCCAGGTCGGCGGCGAGTTGACCCGTGGGCGACGGTGACGCGCATGTGATGCCCCGGGCGGATCTGATCGACCACGAGGTTGACGACTGCCCGTGCGGGCCGACAACCGAGCCGGTACCCCGCCCGGACGGGTCGATGGGGTGGCTGGTCATCCACCACACGCTCGACGGGCGCGAACTGTGGGAGCCGCGTTAACCGTCTCGGTGCAGCCGTTTCAACGTCTCCCGCAGCCCCGGAGTGTCCGGCATCGTGGTCGCCACCGCAGCGCACAACGACAGGGCGCTGACGAAGTTCCGGCACGTTCCGCAGTCCTCGTCCCGGCAGGCTGCGGCGTGTTCCCGGGACGCTTCGATGGTCCAGCGATGCATCCAGCCCATCGCCCAGCCACGGCCGTGCAGGTTGGTGACCTGCTTCATGAAGTACTCGGTCTGTTCCGGGTCGGGCAGCATGTGGACGGGCATCGCGATCCCCCTCGATCGGCGGCGTGCCTTCCTGTCTACCCCGGTGTGACGTGTGCTGGCCTCGGGTTCGGGGGCGGTGCGGGGTCGGCTGGTCGCCCACAGTCGGCGACGGTCGGATGATCTACCGTCGCCGGTACGACGGAGCCCGGCCCTCGTCGTGAGGCGCCGGGCTCTGTGTGCCTGCGGTCAGTCAAGCGGTGGTAAGTCCACCATCCGCGCCCACAACTGCCATCCGTTGTCGCTCTTTCGCTTCTGCCATCCGTCCGGCTCCGGCCCGTGCTCGAAGAACCGGTCCATGCGCTGTTCAACCCACTCCGCGAACATCTCCCGCTGCCATGCCTCAATGCCCGGTCGGACCAGCGCGATCACCTCGGCGCCATCATCGTTGGGTCGCAGGACGAGGTAGCCACTCACGTCGGGTTCGTCTTCTCGCCCGAACCCGGTCTCGTCGTCGAGGCTCAGGCCCCGGTCGTTCAGTCTCTGCTCCGCGCTTGAAGTCACGAGGTTGAGTGTGCCCGACCGGATCACGTCTCGCCGGTGACCGACTCCCGGCGGTAAACGACGTAGTTCCGACCGACGACCACCCACGTGCCGGGCTCGTTGACCCGCTCGATCAGTAGGTCGCCTGCGACCACCTGGCTCTCCGGGTCGTCGACTTCGGCGAGGCGCGCATCTGGGCGAATCGCCTTGACCTCGTCAAAGTTCTTCCCGGTCCACCGAACGGCGTTGGCCGGACGCCGAGGCAGCCTGGCGTTGGGGTCACCTGCGTGCCAGCGCATGAACTCGCGCAACACCTCGGACCGGTCTGATCCGGCGGCGGCAGTCGACTCATCGAACCGGAGCCACAGGTCCTCTTCGGCGCGAATCGTCTGGCGGGGCTTACCCTTGCCGCTTTTCCGGGTCACGGCGATCACCGTAGTGGGTGCCGGGGTGTCATGACGGGAACTGTACGGGGTGTCATGACGTTCGGCGGTTCGGTCAGTTGATGGTGTCATGACACCATGCTACCGTAGGTGTCATGACACTGCGAGGTCGCGAGGCAGCCGAAGCCTGGTACGCCGTCGGGCAGCCAGTCGCCGAACTCGCCTACCTCGGCCAGGGCCGCTACGAGTCCCACCTCGTCACCGTCGTCCGCGTCACCAAGGCGATGGTCTTCACCGACAGCGGGCGTCGGTTTTGGCGCTACAGGAACGGACGCAACGAGGTTGGCAGCCGTGACAGGCAGCTCATTACCGCGAGCGCCGTGGTCTTCCGTCTCGTGCCCGCCGACCACCCGCGCGTTACCCAACCAGCCAGGGAGTCGCAGTGAACCGCAGCATGGAGCACCAGGACCGGTGCGGCGACGCCGGCATGCCGCTGATCGTCATCGACCGGCAGGGCCGCGAGGTGCCGGTTCCGGACGGCGTAAACCCGTCCGACTACGTTGCCGACCACCTCGGCCCCGGCTACGAGGCGCTGATCCGCTGCGTCGACCACCCGGACACGCCGGCCGTGGACTGCCTCATCTGCGTACCCGAGGAGGACTGACGTGGAACTGATCAAGGCCGATGGCACTTTGGCAGACGGCATTGCCGACGACTCGCACACCCGAGAGGAACACCGTCTCGATCCCGGCGTCTACCCCAGCAAGGGCCACGTTCTACTCGTCGGAACCAACGAGCGGAACTTGACCGTCATCGACCTCGGCGGAGTGATTCAGGTGGGTGGCATCGACGTGACCGACCCGGACCACCTGGATGCCCTCGCCGAGTACTTCCAACGCCTGGCGGTGACGTTCCGGGCTCGCCAAACCAACTGAACGGAGATCACATGGAACACCCCCGCGAAACCACGTCGGCAGTCTTCGAGACGGAGCCGGCCGACGGCAGCACCCTCGTTCTCCGAAAGTCCACCTTCCACGGCGAGCCGGAGTGGGAGGTCATCTGGCGTGACGACGCCGAGGCCCGCCGATGGGCTGGCGGCGGCGACCCGGACGGCCAGCACTGGTTCCGTGCCAGCGACGAGGACGCGATGGAACTGCACCAGTACCTCAAGTACGCGGACGAGGTCTACAACCTTGGGTCGCTGGTCGGCCGACTCGGCAAGGACAACTGACTGATGGACCCGACGACCACCTACGCGTGGTGCTTCAGTCACGGACGCATGCACAAGTTCGTCGCGCCGGAAGGCCCGTGGTGCTCCGCGTCGTGGCTTCCGCTCGGCGAGGATGAGGAGGCGGCGTACAGCGCCAAGGCAGCCCGGGTCGGCGACGCGCAGTTCATGGACGACCTACCACTTGAAGTTCAGGTGGAGGTCGTTGACGAGTGCGCTGGCCAGGGCTGACCGATGGCAAGACTGTTGGTGACTCGCGGCCTACCCGGCTCCGGCAAGTCGACGTTCGCGCGGGCGTGGGTGGCCGAGAACCCGACCGGCCGCTACCGGGTCAACCGGGACGACCTCCGGGCGATGGGCCACGACTCGACGCACGTGAAGGCGTCGAAGACCTCGCTGGGCACGGAGCGGATCGTCGTCGCCGCCCGGAACGCGATGATCGTGTCCCTGTTGCGGCGCGGCGTGGGTGTGATCGTGGACGAAACCTGCCTCCCCGACAAGACGCTGCACAGCCTGCGGCGGCTCGCCGACCGGGCCAACGCCGGGTTCGAGGTCGTCGACTTCCGGGACGTGCCGATCGAGTTGTGCATCGAGCGTGACGCCCGGCGGACCGGTACGGCACGGGTCGGCGAGCAGGCGATCCGGGATATGTGGGAGCGGCACCTGGCCGAGCAGTCCGAGGCGGCGGCGTGAAGACGCTTCGTGTCCGTCACGAGTCGGCACCTCCGCCGTTGGGATGCCGCTGGTGCGGTGTTGACAAACGTGAGCACGTCCAACTGTGGGTTCCTGGCCGCAGTTGGCATGGCTGGGAGCAGCCGACGAAGGCGCAGATTGAGGCCCGACTGCGGGCTAAGTTCGCGGCCCGCGCTGGCCGTGGCGGTCTCTCGACCACGGAGACCCACCGTCAGCCGCTTACATCGCAGCAAAGCAAGCCCTGAAGAGCAAAGAACGCACCGACGAGAAGGAGTGACCTGATGTCCCCGGAAGAGCACTACGCCGAAGCGGAACGACTTCGCGCCCTGGCCGTCGAGCACTGGATGAACCCTGAGGGCGGCTACGACGACGCCGAGTCGCCGACTGCCGAGGAGCGGGAGATCCGGGCGTCGGTAGCGGCCGACGCCCGGCAGGACGCGATGGTCTACCTGGCCGAAGCGCAGGTGCACGCCACGTTGGCGCTGTACCGGAAGCCGGCGGCCGAGCCGTTCGTTCCGAAGCTGGACTGGTGAGCCGGTGAGTATCCCCAACACCCACCCCACCCCCGAAGTCACCGCGATCGTCACTGCGCTTGCTGCCGGCGCCGGTGCTACGACCGTGCACTACGAAACCACCGGCCGTGTCCTGGACGCGCTGGATCTGCCGTCCCGGGATGCTCGGGTCCGTGCCGAGGTCGCCGAAGAGATCGCCCGTGCGATCGAAGTCGAGCGGCCGTCGGCAGGGAGCTTTTGGGACACCGCTGACGCGGCCCGGGTGTACGCCCTGAACGACGCGGCGAAGGTCGCCCGGAAGTACGCTGCTGCGCCTGCCGAGAGCGTCGCTGCGGGGTCGGCTGTTCCCGTCGAGGGATCCGGACTACCCCAACCCGCTCCGCAGAGCGTGGGTCGGCTGCCGTGGCCATACGGCCCTGATCCGGTCACCGACACATGGTTGCGGGAGCAGGGTGCCGATCCGGTTGTGGTGCGGGATCAGGCCCGCCAACAGATTGACGCCCTGGTCCGACCCCGCCCGATCCTGTCGCTTGACACGGGCGCAGCTTGTGGTCGTTGGTGTGAGCGCCCGACTGGACATAGCGGTCCGTGTGACCCGGTCGCCGACATCTCCGGACGCACCGAGGAGGGTTCTGATGTCTGAGCAGACCCCGACCACCGACGCCCCGTACGAGGAGCCGGTGCTGAGCGAGGAGGCATACGGCGACATCGAGGTAATCCCGATGCCCGGCGAAGCGCGACAGGCCGCGTGGCGCGCGTATCACGCGGCGGAGCCGCCGGCCAGAGGCCGCATCACTACTGCTATCGAGACCGCGTACGCCGCTGGGCTGGCTGCTGGTCGTACCGCAGCAGCCGCAGACATCCGGGCGGTCGATGCTTCTGTGCTCAACGGTTACTGCGCCGACGTGGCTGCTCGTGTGGCAGAGAGCGGAGCCAACCATGCCCAGTGATCTACCCGAAGAGGTTGCCGACCTGATTCGTGCCGCCGTGGAGTGGCGGCGAGCCCACGCCAACCGGTCGGTAACAGCAGCACCGACCAAGGCGCGGGCGTCACGTGTACTGGCGGAGGCGGTCGACGCATACAACTGGCGCCTCGCGGAACACGGAGCCGACCGGTGAGCGAGTACGACACCGCGCCGAGCAAGCCGGACTTCGAGCGGCGACCGGCTGACCACCCGCACACCGATCCGGACGACGGTCGCAGCGAGTGCGACCGGTGTGGCAAGTTCGTGTGGCCGGCGATCCACTCGTGCAAGGGCGTGCCAGTGACTGTTGCTGCTCGCGCCCGTTGGGATGCCGCCCACGCGGTCGAGCCAGTGACCGCCCCCAACCCCGCCGACGTCGAGCAGTGGTCCGCCACAATCAACACCGCTGCCGACATCCTCCGGGAGTACATCGCCCGGGAGTCGCCGGACCTGGTGCCGCTGCTGTTCAACGCCGACTACGAGGGCATGGCGATGGCGCTCGCGGAGGCCGGGCGGTTGCTTCCCTCAGACACCGACACCCGCACCGAGTACGCGGCGAAGGTGGTTTGGGACACCGGTGATGTGACGTTCTGGGAGTCCGACCGTGGGCGTGCTGAGGACGTGGTGGCGTTCCACGCGAAGCGTCGGGCCGAAGGCCCGCATGGAATCGCTTCCGCCGAGGTCGTCCAGCGGACTGTGATCACTTCGACGGGTCCGTGGCGTCCGGTTCCTTCCACCCCCACCAAGGAGAGCTGATCGTGCTGCCGTCGCATTGGTGGTTCGCCGGCTGGAGCAAACGCCGGTCCGCCGCCGAGATCTTCCGCCACACCACGGTCCGGGGCGGCTACGCGGCCACGTACCGCCGGCTGGTCCGGTTCGGGCCGTGGTCTGTCGGCGTCATCCGCTACCGGCCGTATCCGCCGGTTCCTTCCACCCCTGAGGAGACACCGCATGCGTGATCAACTTCGCGACCTGATCGCCGCCAAAATGCACGCCGACGACTGCGGCTGCGACGGCCCCGAGGACGACTTCTACCGAAACCTCGCTGACTCGGTAATGGAGCTGTTCCCCGACGTGGAGCGGCAGGGCCGAGATGCTGCCGGCGGCTGGGACGCGGCCGAGGGTTGGGAGCCGCTCGCGACTCGGTGGGTTGCCCGTACCGCACCTGAGGAGACACCCCGATGAGCACCTGCCACCTGTGCCCGTCCGACGACAACCAGATCCCCGACGCCGACGTCCTCGATCACCTGCGGGTGGTCCACCCGGACGCGTACGGGGAAGGTCCGGACCTGTGGCCCGACGGCTCGCCCGTCGTTGTCGATGCCGCTTTGACGCCGGCCGAGTTCGGGGATCCGTCGTGAGTACGCGGGTTCGTCCGGTCGACCCTCAGGTGCTTTCCCGTTGCGCTGGCTGCCGACGGCCGCCTTGTGACCGGCGAGTAGCGGTCGTCTAGTCGGCTACACCGGTAGGCGTCTACACGCCGGGACATAACCTCCGCCTGTGATCGTTCCGGGCGGGCCGCGTATCGACACCGCCGCCAAACTGACCGCCCTGCTGCGGGAGCAAATCATGTCCGGGCAGCTCGCCCCCGGTGCTCTGATCCCGTCGGAGCAGACACTCCGTCAGACGTACGGGCTGGCCCGGGGCACCGTTGCCAAGGCGGTCCGGGCACTACGCAACGAAGGGCTCGCCACACACGTCGTCGGTTATGGTGTCGTCGTGCGCCCGGTCGGCGAGAAAGAGGACGTGCCCGCCGGCCCCGGCTCGACTGTCGACATCCGCATGCCGTCCCCGGCCGAGGTGGAGGCATGGGAGCTACCGGAGGGAGTTCCGGTGTTCGTGGTCGTGGACGCGGACGGGACGGGTCAGGTGTATCCGGCGGACCGGTACCGGCTGCGGGTGGGATGAGGGGGTCCGCTCTCTGCCCGGCTGACTGATCACTGCGGTTTCGACCGAAAGTGGAAGATCTTTCACCATGTGCGGTCCGATCGGCGGGACTGTCGGGTCCCTGTCAGCAGGTCATGGAACTTCCACGGCGCGCGTCGCGGGCAGGCGTCTGTCAATACGTCATACGAGCAGCCGTTCCATCCGCACCTTGGGCACGCTCCCACATGATTGCCGGTCGACAATCAACCCGCAGGTCACCTCGAAGACCAGCCCCGTTCACCGCCGGGTCGGCTATCGACACCGATCGAGCCCGAAACGGATCACCGAACCTCCGCAGCAGATCACCTGAATCCGACCAAGGCTGACCTAACAGCCATCCAAACGGGCATCCACCTACGCCCGACCAGCCCTGACGCTCAAGACTCACTCACCGTTGCTAGATCATTACTGGCGAGGCAGTCTCGGAGGCTCACACCACACCATCACGGAGGTGACCACCAGTGCGGCGACACCCAGCACCCCGCACCACCCGAGGACGCACCCCCGCCCTCACCAACGCCGCACCCCCCACCCCACCTCCACGCTGACCCCTCGCACCACCCCGACCGGCCACCGATGATGGTCGAGTCACCGCCGCCAACCCCACGCGGCGGAGAGGCACCGTCCGCCTCCAATCCTTCCGGCAAAGCTTTGGAGTCAGCCCCATGAGCACCGAACAGACCAGCACCCGCACATCCGTCCCGCGCTACTTCATCGCAGGCATGGCCTGCGGTTCACTCGCCCTCTTCGTCACCGTCGGCGCCCTCATCTACTACGCACTCGTCAGCTCCGGCACCTTCGGTGAGCCGCCACACGGCCTGTCCCCGATCTGGGCCGTCGTCGTCATCCTCCTCGCCCTCGTCCCCATCGGCCTGTGGTGCGCAGACGTCGCCGCCCGGCCCATCCTCAACCGCATCAACCGGCTCGAAGCCCTCGTCGAGCGGGCCAGCGAGGACGCACTCAAAGCGGCGAACGAGGCCGGCTACTGGCGCGGCATCGCAGCAGGGGCAAGGCAAGACATCGAAAACCTGGCCAACCCCGCCGACGTGATCAAGCTAGTTCGGGACGGGCGCCGCAACGGCAACGTCGGCTGACCGGGGCACGAACCGCACCGACGCCGGATCGAACCCCGGCCCCCGCCGCTGCGCAGGCAGAACCACCACCCGCACCCCGAACGCCTGCATCACCGCCCGCCGCTGGTTGAGATCCAACGCCCCCCACCGCCGCTCGGCCAGGTCACCGACCGTCGCCATCACCAACTCAAGATGTGGCGACGGTCGGTACGCTTTCGCCTCTGCCTCCGCCTGCTGCAACTGCGGCTTCAACCGGGTCGTGATGATCCGCAACTGGGCGGCTTCGATGTGCCCGTCGGCGTAGTCGTTCGCCGCCTGCGTCAAGCGCGCCCGCAGCGTCGTCACCCGCGTCAACGCCTCCGCCGCCTTCGCCGACGACCCGGACAGCAGGTCGGCGACGTCCGGGCGCCGCATCAGGGCCACCATCTGATGCTCGACGTACCGGTCCACCGCCGCCAGGTTCCGGCCCACACACGCCTTGGCCTCGCACACGTACAACTGCTGCTTCCGCCCGTGCCGGGAGTTGCCGCGCATCGCCACCCGCAGGTGCGCCCCGCACACTCCGCATTCGCCGACGCCCCACGTCAGAAGGTGCTGGCGGGAGCCGGGACGCTCGATGGTCCGGCCGGGGTCGGTGAGGAGCGCGACAACCCGGTCATGTTTGTCCGGGTCGACGATCTTCGGCCAGGCGGCGGGGATCAACGCCTCGTCGGGGCGGCCCCGGTGGTAGATCCGCAGGCCGATGTTCGCCGGTCGGATCGCGAGCTTCTTCACCGACGTCTTCCCCCACCGACTTCCGTCGTCGGCCTGGCCCTTCGCCCGCCGCGTCCGCCGGTGCCCCGCCCCCGGCGCTGGGACACGTCGCCGGTTCAGGTCGTCGCGGACAGCGGCGAGGGACTTACCGGCGAGCAGCTCGTCAACGATCCACCGCACGACATCGGCCTCAGCGTGTTTCTCCTCGTCCCGGAACCCGATCACCTTCCCGGCCGTCTTGCCCCGACGGTCGTACTCGTAGATCCGGGACCAGCCGTACAGGACGGCACCGTTGGCGCGGCCTTCCTCAGCCCGCTCTTTCGCCGCGTCGTAGACCCGCTCCGCTTTCGTCTCCGACTCGCCGGTGTCGGTCTCACCGAGCATCCCGGCGATCATCCGGCCGCTGGCGGTCCGTAGGTCAAGTTCAGGGCCGTTGGTGCACAGGATGATGATCCCGAGCTTGCCGAGGGTGTCGATGCCCTGCGCACGCTCGACCCGGTTCCGCCACAGTCGGGAGGTGTGGACGCAGACGATACGGCGCTGCACGCCGGTTGGGTTGGGTGCGGCGACGGCGTTCATGAGCTTGTCGAAGTCTGGTCGCGGGGCGCCCTTCAGCGCGGAGATGTCGTTGTCGCTGAACTCGCCCGCGACGTGCCCGCCCCGCCGGGCGGACAGGTCACGGCCGTCTCGTAGCTGCCGGGTGACGCCCTTCTCGGTTGCCAGCTCGTCGTCGGAGATGCGGGCGTACAGGTAGTCCTCGTACAACGCCATGCCGGCATCCTATTGCCCGTGGTGGTCCCCCGCTATTTCCTGGGGGTCCTGGGAGGACAACTAACCCTGTCGAGTTTGCGCAGATCATGGACGACTTGGAAGCCAAGGTGTTCGATGTCTTGCCGGACGACACGTGGTTCTACCCGGGGCACGGCAAGGACTCGACGTTGGGTGTCGAGCGTCCGTCGGTGCCGGAGTGGCGGGCCCGGGGCTGGTAGTCAGACCGCCTCCCGCTCTGGCGTGGGGCCGTCGTCGGGTTGGTTGCGGAGTTGCCGTAGCAGGGTGAGTAGCGCCTCCTTCGCCGCCTTCGGGATGCGTTCGTCCTGGAGGACGTCGAGGAGTTCGTCGGCGCGAGGGTCGACGGGCGGCGGTGGGGGTTGGTCGATTTCGTCGGCTTCGAGTAGGCCGAGGGCGATGGCGGCGTCGATGGGTCGGATGCCGAGTGCGATGCAGACTGCCCTGACTTGGTCTAGGTCGGGTCGTTCGGCGTCGCCGCCTTCCCATCTGGTCAGTGTTCGGCGGCTGACGCCTGATGCGGCTACTAGGTCTTCTTGTCGCCAGCCGCGTCGTTGCCGCCCCTGCTTGATCAGGTTGGCGAAGGCGTCCTTGCGGCCTGGCTGTGACATGAGGGCACTGTAAAGGCTGGTCAGTGCATGATCGTGCGCCAGATGTGGCATGCGTCGTGCGTCACTCATGACGCACCGCCGTAAATTGCCTGTAAGCTCCCCAGCTTCATTCGGTCATGATGCCGTCACTCATCGATTAAGACAACTAGCACAGGGTGTCGCAAGGGGTTGCGCGCCATATATGGCTCATGAGATTCTTGCGCCATGCCCGACGCACAGACCAGCGATGTACGCGCCATACCGAGCGCGTCCGCACGTCTCAACTGGCCCCTCATCCGGGCCCGCTGCGCCGAACTCGGAGCACGCACCAACCGCGACGCCGCCCGAATCATGGGCATGGCCCCGCGCACCCTCGACCGGCTCCGCTACGGCAGCGCGGCGACCAGCATCGAAACCGTCCTCCAAATGCAGGAGATGCTGGGCCTGTCCCTCGACGACATGTTCCCCCGCCCCGCCAAGCGCCGCCGTAGCTCCCTGACCGACAAGGCGGCGGCCTGATGCCCGCCTACCGGCTCGACGACCCGGCACTCGACCAGGCGATGCGAACCCTCGCCGCCGAGACGGCCGCCGGTTGGCCGGCACCGTCGGAGGAACAGCGCGCCGAACTCGCCCCGCTGCTCGCCCCGCCGGTCGAACCGGTCAAGGTTCGCCGCCGTCGGCGTGCCCAGGTCCCGGGGCGGCGGGCCGCATGAGCGTCCGCAACCTCACCTCCCCCGCTGGTATCGCCACGCCGCTGCTGTCTGGCGGCTGGGTGATCGATCGCCGCGATGCGCCGTACTGGGTGTCGGACCGGGCGACCGCTCGGGCGGAACTGGGCATCCCTGACTCCCTGGCCGGGCTCGAGCCCCTGCGGTCAGCGTCTGCCGCCCCAGCCCTGCCGGGGCGCGCATGTGGGGAGGTCCGGCCGTGACCGCTGTCGCAACGACGGAACTCGCCCGCGCCCGCGCCGCCCGCATTCGAGCCGGTATCGGCGCCTACTTGGCCACCCTTGCCGACATTGCCGCCGCGTACGCACAGCAGGACTGGCGGGCGCTCGGCTATGCCGACTGGCAGGCGTACGTCGATGGTGAGTACTCCGAGCACCGACTGAAACTTTCGCCCGAACATCGACAGAAGGCGGTCGCCGAGCTTCGGCTCGCAGGAATGAGCCAGCGCGCCATCGGCTCGGCCCTCGGGGTCGACCAGGCCACCGTGATCCGGGACCTCCGCCGAGGTGATGCAGATGCATCACCTGAGGAGATCAAGGGTGCTGACGGGAAGACGTACGCCAGCACTCGTTCGAGTCCTCCAGTATCCCCGATCAACGTCGTAGAGGCGTCGCCCGGACCGGACCGATCGGGGCCGGAGCACCCGTGTCCCCCTGAGCGGTCGACGGAAGAGGTCGACGTCCGGCACGGCCCCGACTCGACTCCGGCAACGCCCGGCGACCTTGCTGCTGCCGCCAGCGTTCGTGCGGCGCTCGACATCCACGCGCCCGACCCTCACGCCGTCCATCGGGAGTGGCGGCGGGACTTTCTGGGGCAGGTGCATGCCGTTCATGTGGTGATGCGTCATGCCCCAACGACCGTGGTCGATCGCGGCGACGACGAGTGCGTTCGTGAGCTGTACCGGTGCGCACGCCTACTCGGCGAGTTTGCCCAGACCGTCGCTGACGAGATCGCCCGCTCTCAACCGAACGTCGTGCCATTTCGGAGGGCGCAGTGAAGTACGCAATTGATCGGGCTTCGTGGTCACCTGAGGACCGCGAAGAGTTCGAGCAGATGTTGGCCGAGATCTGCGGCCGGACCACCGACAGTGCCGAGCGGATCGATCTCGCCGAGGCGCTGCTGAACGACGCCGTCCAGGGTCAGCGGTTCTGGGCTCGACAGGTGGAGCGAGCGTGCCTGCGCGACGGACTCGGCGCGGAGATTCGCCGCTACGAGGACCGCAACCGAGTGATGTTTGCGCATGACGGACGAGTGCTGAGCATGCCGGCCAAGCAGGCGCGGCGGGTACAGGTCGACGACGGCCGGACAGTGTTTCAGCGCGAACTGATCGAGCTGTGGCCGTGGGCGCAGATCGAGGACAAGCGGGCCGAGGCCATCCGCGCGCGGCGGACCTATGACGACAAGGTCGCGCACTACGACCGACTGCTGGCTCTGCGGGTGCTGTGTCCAGATTCGGCCTCGCCGGATGAGGCGGCGCGGCAACTCGGGATTGACCTACAGACCTACCTGGCCCGGCCTGCCGAGGCCGCCTGACCAAAGCGAAGCGCCCGCCGGTCTGCCTCCGACGAGCGCTCGATCGCTCCGCCTCTTACCGATCTCTGACTAGGAGGACATCGGCAAATGGCTATTTCGACGATACATCAGGTCCCCCGAACGGCTGTCACCGCCTCCCCTGCCCGGCCACCTGCGGCACCTGTGGACCCGGTCCACCTCGCCGCCGAGCTGGAGGTGTGGCTAAAGGACCAGGGCATCAGCCCGGGTGCCGGGTACCGGCCCCTGGAAGCGCTCGCCGCCGTGGAGACGTATCTGCGGGCGGCAGACATTCCGATGGCCGGTGCCGCGTGACCGCGACCCTGCCGCCGAACCTGCTGCGGACCGTCGACCAGACCCGCGAGGCGGTGCCGCTGCCGGGACCGTCGTCGCCTGCCTGGCAGGACCCGTCAACGGTGTGGCGGATCGCCCTGTTCCGGGAGCGACACGTTGACCCGGCCGCGCACGACCTGGCGCACCCGCAGCCGATCTGGGGTTGCGACTTCTGCCCGCAGTCGGGCGTGTGCCCGCAGTGCGCAATGCCGTCCCCGGAGTGTGCGGATTCGTCGGGGCATCGGCGGGAAGCTGCCGGGTCGGAGTCGTCGTGGCGGGGTGGCGGCGTGAGGGTGTTGGAGCAGTGGTCGCCGGAGTTCGCCGCCGAGGTTGCCGAGCGGTGGCGGAAGGTGCGGCGGGGTGAGCGTCCCCGTCCGCAGGTTGAGGACCGGCCACCGGTTGTGGTCCGGGACGGGGCGACGGTACGCACCGAGGCGGTGGCGTCGTGACTCCCCTCGTGTTCGGCGCCGCCGGCCTGCTGGTCGGTGCCGCTATCGGCCAGCTCGTCGGCTACCGGCGGGGTGTGCGTGCGACGTGGCTCCACGCTGCGACCGCGTTCCTGACTCTTGACCGTCTCGTGTTTCGGCAGCTCTGCCGGGCGGAGGAGTCGGCTCGGGACGCTCAGGAGCGCCTGCACGCGGCGGTCCGGGATCCGCACGGCTTCGGTAACGGAGCCGGCTACCGCTCGACCCGCTCCCCTGATTCCCGGTCGGCAAGGGAGGCATCTCGTGCGTCTGCGTAGTGCTGTCGTGGTCGCGCTCGTCGGGGCGGCGTGTTTCGCGGTCGGTGTGGCCGATGTGCGCCGTGGTGTGTCTCCGTCGGTTGATCCGGTGCCGCCTCGGGTCCGGTTCACGCTGCCGACGTGTGACGGCCTGCCGGCCCGGGTGGACGTGACGAACGTCAACGAGGCCCGGTATGTGCTGGTCGGCTTCAACGACGACCCGGCTAGCGATGTGGAGCCGGGCGGGTCGGTCGGCTACGAGCTGACGTCGGGCGAGGTGCAGGTGATGGTCGACGGCCGCCCGCACGGACGCCCGTACGTGTATCTGCCGCCGTCGTGCGAGCGGCTTCCCTGACTCCCTCCGCCCGCCCGGGTGTGGGGTTATCCCTCCAAGGAGATCCATTGAGAATCCGAACTCTGGCCAGCGGTGTTGGTGCGCTGGCCGTAATGGTCGCCGGGGTGCTGGCGTTCACCGGCGCCGCGCAGGCGGCGACGATCGACGGCTGGACGGCGAACGTCGGCACCTCCGTGAAGGCGGTCGACGGTGTGAACGTGCTGGTGATGGACCAGTCGGGCACGTCGGCGGGGACGAGCCTGGAACGGGTCGTCGCCGGGAACGTGCACGCCGAGCTGCCGATCTCGTTCACGTTCCGGCTCGACGGTGCGGACGCGTCGTGTGGTGGTGGGGCGCCGCGCGTGTATCTGCTCGGCGGGCTGCTGTACGGGCAGGTCATGTCGTGCCCGGTCGCCGCGTCCGACTGGGTGACGGTGTCGGCGGCGGACTTGTCGTGGTGGTCGGGTGGCACGAACTACGCGTCGTGGGCGGCGGCTGTGGTGGCGCATCAGGGGACGCCGCTGGGTCAGGTCGGGCTGGTGTTCGACAACGCCGCCGGCAAGAACGCGAAGGCGCTGTTCAAGAACCTGACCCTCGCCGGGAAGCGGGTGAAGCTCGGCACCCCGCCGGGGGCGACGCCGACGGTGACCGCGTCTGCGACGGCATCCCCGACTGCGACGGCCACGCCTACCCAGACGGTGGAGCCGACCACGACCGCGACGGCTTCCCCGACCGGTGAGCCGACGTCAGAGCCGACCGCCGGTCCGTCTGAGTCGGCGGATCCGGACCCGACGTTCTCGCCGTCGCCGGCCGCCGGTGGCGGTGGAGGCGATTTGCCGCTGACGGGTGCGGGTGTGCTCGGGATCGGTGGCGCCGCTCTGCTGCTGGTTTCGGTCGGCGGTCTGCTGTTCGTGCTGGCCCGTCGTCGTCGGACCCGTTTCGAGGTCTGACGTGTTCGGCCCGGCGGGGGCGGCAACCCTCGCCGGGCTCGGGTCGGCCGGTTCAGCCGGTGCGGGTGTCGTAGCCCACCGTCCCGCCATTCGTAGACCACCACCAGATCGACGGGAGATCTCATGGGATTCATCAAGTCCTATCTACGGGACCTTGTGACCAACACCCGCCCTGCTGCTGCCATCGGACGGGCCGTCGTACCTCCGCAGGACGACCAGCCGACGGTCGGCCTGCCGCGTGCGGCGCTGAACGAGTCGTCGGGGTACGTCGGCCGCCGTCGGGACATCAAAGCCCGGAACCGGTCTGCTGGTCCGCGCTACCGGTCGCCGGAGGTGGCGCTGTGAGCCCGGCAGCCGCAGTCGTCCTCGGCATATACGCGTTCTCGGCGATCACGTTCGTTGGCCTGATGGTCGCCGACGGGATGGGTCGACGACGGCGGATCAGAAGGCGACGGCCGGTGCAGGTCGACGCGTACCCGTTCCTCAGTGACGGGGAGCAGGTGGAGCTGTACGCCCGCTTCGAGGCGATCGTCGCCCCGCTGCGGATTCAGGCCCCGATCGTGCCGGGGGGTGAGTCCCGGTGAGCGTAGTTACTGGCGAGGACTACGGGATCGGGGTGGGGTTCGCCCTTTTGACGGTAGCGATTTTCGGCCTGGTCGTGCTCGTTGCCGTCGTCATCCCCCGCGAGATCCATCGGGATCGGCAGGCGCATGCGGCGCTGGACCCGAAGCAGGACAAGCTGCGTTGGCAGTGGGGGACGCAACTGCTGAGCGGGGTGACGTCACGTAGGTCGATCGCCCCGGCGTCGCATCGCGCCCCGTGGCGGCTACCGGCTTGGGCGCGGACGTTGGTTGCGCACGGGCAGCCAGCCGAGCCGAAGGGGTACGGGCCTCCGCCGCCGCTGAGCGTGGTCGAGCAGCCGACCGTCACGGCCTGGCCGGTACGGGACCGGAACACGGTGCCGTCGCTACTGAACCCGGCCGTCGGTGCGGCCCGGGTGCCGCGCCAAGACCGGTGGGAGGAACGCGACGTCATAGACGACGTTCTCCGGGGCCGGATGGAAGCGGCGGCGAACACCGAGGACACCGGCATGCTCCCGCCGATCCGGGCGGAGGTCACCCCGTGAACCGGTTGGTGCGGTGGCTCTCTTCCCTCCGCCTGTGGTTCGTCGACCAGCAGGCGTTGCGGGCCGAGGTCATTCGTCTTCGCCGCCTGCTCGACGCGAAGCAGGCCGAGCACAACCGGCAGCTCATGGAGATCGACGAAGGGCACCGGCAGGTCATGGCGTCGATGCGGCTGACCAATGCCGAACTGCGGTCGGAGAACATCCGGCTCGATCGTGACGTTGACGAGTTGCGTTGGGCGCTGGCCCACGCCTCCGGCGGGGAGGTGGAGCGTGTCTCCGCAGCCGTCCGGGATTGAGGTCGTTCCGGTCACCGCCGCCCAGATCGGGGGCGCGTTCCTGCTCGGCGTGCTGCTGCTGGCGGTGGCGGTCGGGGTGACGGCGTGGGCGGTGCGCGGCCCGGTCGAGCCGGAGTCGGTGGATGACGTCGACCGCCGGGCGGAGATCCGGGCGCCGAGGGTCGGGCGCGGCCTTCGCCGTCGGCCGCACACGGGGACCGTGCATGTGCCCGGTGTCCGGCCGGTGTCCGCCGACGATCCGACGGTTGTGATCCGCATGGGTGGTGACGAGTCGTGATCGGCGAGCGGTGGATGTGGCTGGGAGTAGGGCTCATGGTCGTCGGCGCCGGTCTGCTGGTGGTGTTGTCGGCCCGGCGGGTTCGGGGTCGTCGCGCCCGGCGTGCTCGCGTGGCGCAGCGGTGGGTCACCTACCGGCAGGGGTCGGCTGCGGTGTCGCCGTCGGGGTTGGTGCCGCCGCGTGTGTCCGGGGTGTACCGGAGCACGGCCGGGGATGTCGACGCTACGGCGGTCATGGCCCGGATGCGGGATGGTGGCCATGGTTGAGCCCCGGCCGCTCGCCCAGCCCACCCAGCCGGCGCACGTCGAGTGGCGCTACCTGCCGAAGTCTCAGGTCAAGCACGCCCTGACCCGGGCTGATGACTGCGCGGCGATGTGTGGCCTGTATGTGCTGCCGGCGTCGATGTGGTTGGGCACCGGCAGTCAAGTGGAGTACGAGACGGTTGCCGGGCTGCGGGAGTGCCGGTCGTGCGTGAAGGCGCTCGGCCGGTGAACCCGATCGACTGCCTGGTTGTCGGCCTGGTCCTCGTGCTACTTGGGGTTGTTGCCGCCGTGCTGGGCTGGTGGTGGCCGGCATGCTGGTTGACGGTCGGCTGCGGGGTTGGGTTGCTGTTTGACGGCGCCGGGGATCTGGACCGGTTGCAGCAGCGGTCAGGTGATCCCCGATGAGGCGGTCAGGCGTCATCGCGCGGTTGCTCTCGCCTGCCAGGGTGTCGACCTCGGGCACGCAGCGCCTCGGTCACGAGCACGGACAGGGCCGCATTGAAGCTCACGCCCATCTCATCGGCCACCTCTCGGATGGCCGCGTTGATGTCTGCCCTGAACCGAACCGTTGTGGGTCGCTCCGCCATATTGCTGATCGTAGTGCGCATACATATGATGGTAGAGTGAATACATCCGATGGCGCCAGTTGGCTACCTGCCGGCGCATCCCGATGACCTTGGAGTCGCTGCATGACTGACGTTGTCCTGCTGACCCGAGCCGAGGCTGACTGTCTTGCCGACTGCGAACAGAAGATCGCCGCCGGCCTTCAAACCTTCGTCGAGGTCGGCACCGCCCTGGCAACGATCCGGGACAACCGTCTCTACCGAGCCGAGTTCGGCACCTTCGAGGCGTACTGCATGAGCCGGTGGGGCTTCACCGATCGGCGCGCTCGCCAGATCATCGACGCCGCCGAGATCGGAACAATTGTTCCGGTCGCAAACGAGGGTCAGGCGCGAGAACTCAGTCGCGTCCCCGAGCCCGAGCGCGCCGAGGTGTGGCGCGAGGTTCAGGAACGCACCGAGGGGCGCCCAACTGCTGCCGCGATCGCCGAGGTCCGCCGCGAGCGCGAACAACCCACGAACCCCCCGACCGGTGCTGACGCGTTCGCGTCCAGTGCCGAAACCCGGCCCGACCGGTCGGGGCCTATGCCGGGGGAGGTGGCGTCCGGGATGAAAGGGAACTTGTCGCAAAGCAACCTTCGCAACGACGCCACCTCCCCCGGCGCTCAAACCACCGGTCCGGCACTTCCGTGGCCCGTCGCCGAGGACATCGCTCGACCGGCCGCCGAGGGAAGCGGAGTTGCGCACGCCGCCCGCGTCAGCGACGACGTACGACGGCTGATCACGCTCGCGCAGACGTTCGGCAGTCCCGAGCTTCGCGCCCGCGCCGTCGACCTGTACGCCGACCACCTCGGCCACGCCCCGATGCCGCCGTCCGGAGCGGTCAACACCGAAGAGATTCGCAAGGCCGGTGAGGCGATCCTCGCCCTGGCCAAGGACTGGAAGAGGAAGCGATGAAGCGTCGTACCCCCGCCTTCGACCACGTTGTCTACCTGTACCGCACCTGGGCGTCCCAGCGAAGCGGCGTATGGAGCAAGAAGGAGGCGTGGGGCGACCTCCGCTCTGACGTCATCGGCTTCCTCCGGGCCACGTCCGCCCCCGACGACTGGGACCAGCTCGCCGAGATGCTGTTCAACCTCGCCGACGACGCGATCGTCAAGGCCGGGGAGTACGAGATCCGCGACGCGGACCCGATGCAGCAGGAGCTTCCATTCGCCCTGCCGTACGACCTTGACGCGATCCTTGCGCTCGGTGCCGGTGACCGGTGCGCGTTCGGCGACATGCGGATGGCCGAGTGGGTTCGCCACGACGCGAAGAAGTACGAGAACATGCGCGCCGTTCAGGAGGCGTACGACGAGTGGCGGCAGAAGAGTAATCACCTGCTGCCGGGCCTGACTCAGGGCATGTCGATTCGCGAGATCTGCGAGCGGGCCGCCGCGTGAACCAGCCCACCGTCCTGACAGTGAAGCGGTACCGGTGCCCGCACTGCACCCGCTTCTCAAGGTCGAGCAAGGCCAGGACGGTCGAACACATGGGCCGCTGCTGGTACAACCCGGGCGCCCGGGGTTGCAAGACGTGCGCGCACTTCCAACCCGAGCACGATGCGTGCGGTTGTACGCCCGGCTGCAACTGGGGCAACAGCGGCCAGTCGATCGCCGAGTCGTGTGCGGTCGGCGTGGACCTGTCCGGGCACCCGGAGTGCGCGGCCTGTGGTGGGTCCGGCTGGACCGACACCAGCGAGGGCGGCGAGCGGCCCTGCACCTCTGAAACCACGACGTGTCACGTCGGCGACGGGCGTGCGGTGAGGCCCGGTCCGATCGTCGGCTGCCCCGAGTGGTCGCCCTCTTCTTCCCTTCCGACCGAACGGAGCTGATCAACCATGAGTTACGTCCAGCCCGACCCGGGCCGCTATCGCCGACTCAAGGATAACGCCGAGGTCACGGTGACCGGCTGCACCGGAAGCGAGTGGAACGACAGCGTGTCGGTTCGGTCTCCCCGGCTGACGCACGTGCGGCTGGAGAACTTCTGGAAGAAGTACGAGCCGCTGCCCGCCGAGTCTCCGGCGGTGACGTCGTGACCGCCCTGCCGAACATCGTCGCCGTCGACTGTTGGCGCTGCGGTGACACCCCTGCCGCCGGCACCTGCTGCTCGTCCCACGACAAGCTGCTGTGTCACCGCTGCTACCGGCTGACTCACTTCGTCGAGCGGTGCACCGAGAGTTGCCGGGAGTGTGCGGCTGAGAGTTTGCCGCTGATTCTCACCCCTGCGATTGCCGCGACGATCGGCCGGAAGTCGGTGGCGTCGTGACCGCCCGGGAGCCGCTGGACCTGGACGGCATCCTTACCGACGTCACGGGGCACGCTGCCGAGCTGCCGGCAGACGTCGTGGATTGCGTCGGGTGCCACATCGCCGTTACCGATGTGCCCGCGCTGGTCGCCGAGGTGCGGGCGCTGCGCCGGGACCTGGCCGCGAACGAGGACAGCGAGGATGCCCGACTGGCCATCGCTGAGGCCGAGGTTGCCCGGCTGCGTCCGGTGGTCGAGGCCGCGCGTCGGGTGGTCTACCCCGGCGGCGTGGACGAGTTCAACGGGCTTGTCGCCGCCGTCAGCGTGTTCAACGCGGAGTCGCCGGCAGTTCCGGGACCGGAGGTGCCGTGGTGACCGTCGTTCTTCCGCCGCGCACGCTGGCCGACCCGGACGCCGTCAACCGCCTCGACGACGGCACTCCCCTGCCCGGTGACGTGGTACGGGCCGAACAGCACGACCGTCAGTGCCGGCAGTCGTGGGACGGGTTCGCCCGGCAGCAGGCGGCGATGGAGCGTGCGGTGTGGCTGGACGCGCACCGGGAGACCTGCGACGGCTGCGAGTACTGCGAGGTGGCGGCATGAGTTGCGCCACCTGCCGTCCGCCCACGCCCGCGCAGGCGCACTGCGCCACCTGTCACCGCACGTTCGGCGGAGTGACCGGATTCGACGCCCACCGCAAGGACGCCGCCTGTCTCGACCCTGCCGGGTTCGGCTACGTCGAGCGGGACGGGGTGTGGCGTACGCCGATGACTGACGAGGCGCGGGAGCGGCTGTACGGGGGTGTGGCATGAGCGGGGAACTGAGCGACGGATGGAAGCTGATCCTGACCCTCGCCGTGATCCTGTTCGGGGTCGCGTCGCCATTCCTGTTCGGCTGGCTTGTGTCCCGGGACAGTCCGGCTGACCGGCACGGGCGGGGTGGACGGTCGTGACCGTGCTGGACCTCGGCTCGCTTCCCGCGCTCGACCTGCCTCCGCTGCCGGTCGACCTGCAAGGCGCCACGTACCCGGTGCCGTTCCACCACGCGTGCCCGTACTGCGTGACGCGTCCGGCCGGGCTGCTGGCGGGGCACTGCGGCGACCCGGCGTGCCGGACCGCCTACCTCGACGCCGACCGCGAAATGGAAAGGCTGGCCGACCTGTGAACGAGCCGAACTGGAAGCCGCTGGAGAAGGTGCTGCCGCTCGACCAGTGCGCCGACTGGATGTGGATGTACGCCCGCACCGACGGCGACCGGGTGATCCAGCACTACAAGCACCGTGACACACGCGGCTACCTGTACCTCGACCAGGACGGGCAGGCGTGGACTTTCGACGTCGCCACCCGGGGGTGCTACTCGTCGTTCGTTTGCGACATCGACCACGAACACACCGACGACACGCACACGGCTCGGCGGATCTCTCTGGCCGAAGCAATCGAGCAGGCGGGGCTCTGATGACCGCCACCATGACCGGCCCCGTTCCGGCGATCGGGTGGGACGCCACCGAAGACGAGTGGTTGTACGCCCGCCGCTTCGGCCTCGGTGGCTCCGACATCCTCGCCGTCCTCGGCTTCTCCACCTATCAGTCCCCGTGGGAGGTGTGGGCCGAGAAGAAGGGTGTCCGGTCGTGGCAGGACCAGGGCTCACATGCCGCTGACCTTGGCCGCGACCTGGAACCGTGGTTGATGGAGCAAGCCGTTCGGATTCTCGGCGTGCCGGTCCACCGGTCGGAGTACCGCACCTACCAGCACCCCGAACATTCGTGGCGGCTCTGCTCCCCCGACGGGATCATTGACCGCCGCCGCATCTGCGAGTTCAAGACCGCCGGCCTGGCATCCGGATACGGCACCCCGGCCGGCTGGACTGACGGCGGTACACCGCTCGGCTACGAGTTCCAGGTTCGCTGGTCGATGCATGTCATGGACGCCGATGTCGCCGAGGTCATCGGCCTCGTTGCCGGGGTTGGCCTCGTTCACCGGACCATCGTCCGGGACGTCGCGATCGAACATGAACTCGTCGGCCAGGTGACCGACTGGTACGAGCGGCACATCCTCGGCGGCGAAGAACCGGCGCTGGGTGCGGTCGACAACGAGGCGATGGCCCGCCTCTTCCCGCGCTCCAACGGCCGGTCGGTGGACCTGTCCGACCACCCGGACGTTCTCGAACTGCGTCAGGCGTACCTGGATGCCCGCGCCCGCGAGTCGGCGGCGAAGCGGGACAAGGAGACCGCCGGGGCGTCGCTAAAAAAGCTCCTTGGTGACAACGACCGCGCGACCGTTGATGACCACCTGATCGCCACCTGGTCGGAGAAGAAGGGCGCCGTGGACTGGCCGGCGCTCGTCGCCGAACTGGTCGAGAAGCACTCGATTCCCGCCCCGAACCCGGAGGCGTACCGCAAGCCCTCCACTCGATCCCTGAACGTGAAAGGCGCGTGAGCCCTATGACGACAACTGCCTCGAAGACCCAGCCCGACGCCCGCACCGCGCTCGCCCAACGCCGCGAGAACGGCGGCGTCGCCGAGAACTCCCTTGCTAACGAAATCCGCAAGATGGAGAAGGAGTTCCAGGTCGCGATGCCGCGCGGCGCCGAAGCGACCCAGCTCATCCGGGACGCGCTGACCGCCCTGCGGATGACCCGGAACCTCGGCAAATGCGACACCCCGTCGGTCCTCGGCTCGCTGATGACGTGCGCCCAACTTGGTCTGCGTCCTGGAGTCCTCGGCCACGCGTGGCTGCTGCCGTTCTGGGCAAGCAAGCACCATCAGGACGAGAAGGGCAAGTGGATCGGCGGCTACAAGGCGCAACTCGTCATCGGCTACCAGGGGCTGATCGAACTGGCGCACCGGTCCGGCCGGATCGCCTCGCTGATCGCTCGGACCGTGCACGAGAACGACGAGTTCGAGGTCGACTACGGCGTCGCCGACACTCTCGTGCACAAGCCGAATCTGTTTGCTGACCGGGGGGCGCCGATCGCCTACTACGCGGTCGCGAAGTTCCAGGGCGGCGGGTACGCGTTCTACGTCATGTCGCACCGGGACATGGAGCAGTACCGGGATCGGCACGCCACGGCGAAGACCCGCGAGGGCAAGGTATTCGGCCCGTGGGTGGATCACTTCGAGGGCATGGCCCACAAGACCTGTGTTCGCCAGTTGGCGAAGTTCATGCCGAAGAGCGCCGAGCTTGCGGCTGCACTGGCCGCCGACGAGGGCATCCGCGTGGATCTGACGCCGACGACCGGCCCGGAGGAGGCGACGGAGCGCCCGGAATACGACGTCGATGGTGACTTCGTCGAGAACTCGCCCACGGAGGTTTCTCAGGCTGAGGCGCCCGTCGCCGCAGAGCCGAACGGGACCAGCAAGTGACCGGCGACGGCGTGGTCGACGCGACGATCTACGCGGACGACGGGCTGACGGTTCGGGACGAGCGCGGCGCTTCGCTGGTCGTTGAGCGGTGGGACGACGGCAGCATTGCTGCCTGGATCGCCCCGCCTGGTGACAACGATGGCCCGTCGGTACAGCTCAGCGAGGAAGACCGGCGGCGGGTTGCCGCCTACCTGCTGGGCGGGCTGCCGTGACCAGCCCATGGGAGAACGCGCAGTTCGAGCCGTGGACGCCGGTCGACGCGGAGAACGCCCTCCGCTGGGTGCTGCGCGCCATGCACGACGCCTCCCAAAGCCTACGGCTGCTACGCGACGAGGAAGTGACCGCGAAGCACGCCTACGAGGCGGCAAGGCGGCGAGCGTTCTTCAACGCGGACTGCCCAAAGCCAACCCGTGGCGGTCACACGGTCGCGGACCGGGACGCGTATATCGACCAGGCGACCGCCGCCGAGCGTGAGGCGTACGAGCTGGCGTCGGTGGCGAAGGAAGGCGCTCAGGATCATCTGCGGACGCTGAACTCGCAGTCGGTGGTGTTGTCGGCACTGGCGAAGAACGTGCAGCAGACCTATGGCGTGGTTGGTGCCCGGTGAAGCGCGGCGCCCCGTTGAAGACGTTCACACCGCTGGTGCGGAAGACGCCGCTGCGGCGGGTGTCGGAGAAGAAGGCGGCCGACGGCGGCAACCGGTTCTCGACGTTGGACGAGAAGCCGACGGAGAGCCTGTCGAAGCCGATGAAGCGTGCCCGGTACGTCCCGGCTGTCCCCGTGAACGTCAAGGTGGCGTTGGCGGTCCGGTCCGGTGGGCGGTGCGAGATCGCCATACCGGGTTGTACCGGCACGGCGACCGATCCGGCGCACCGGTTGAAGCGGGGCATGGGCGGCCGGAAGGGTGCGGCGAAGGCTGCCGCCGACCGGCTGTCCGGGCTCATGCACGCCTGCCGCCGCTGCCACTCGCACACGCACGCCAACCCGGCTGAGGCGTACTCGGCGGGGTGGATGCTGCGGGAGGGTCAGGAGCCTACGCAGGTGTCGGTGCTGTATCGGGGTCGGATGGTGTGGCTCGATGACGCCGGCCAGGTACACGACTACTCGGCGGGTGCGGCGTGACCGGCCAGCCGACGTGGGCGACGGTGTGCGCGACCGGCCACCGTCCGCAGCACCTCACCACTGCCGAGCGGTTGTGGGTGCGCGGCGAGCTGGCTCGGATCGTCGTCAAGCTCCGCGACGAGTGCGGCATGACGTGCGGAGTGTCTGGGATGGCGATCGGCACCGACCTGTGGTGGGCCGCCGCCCTCGTCGATGCGGGGGTGGACCTGTGGGCGCACGTGCCGTTCCCGCAGCAGCCGAACCCGTGGGAGGCGCGAAACCCTGACGCCTACGCGGAGTGGCATCGGTTGTGCCGTGTCGCGAAGCGCCTCAAGACGTACGGCGGCAGGTACGACGTGCGCACTCTGCATGCCCGCAACGACGGGATGCTCGATGTTTCCGCTGCCGTGGTGGCGGTGTGGAAGCGATCACAAACCACTGGCGGCACAGCGAGCGCGGTCGAGAAAGCGAACCGGCGCGGCCTGCCGATCATCCACCTCGATCCGGAGCGACAGACGGTGACGCTGCGCTCCCTCACTTCCTGTTCCTGAAAGGTCCAACATGGCTGAAACGGTTCGCGGCATACGAGTGCATCTACCTACCAAGCGAGAGGCTGCCGACGAGGAGCGGCCTATCCGCCTCGCCATCGCGGGCGTCGCGTTCGCCGACCTCACGCCGGAAGAGGCGGACCGCATCGCCTATCTCCTCAACTACTACGCCCAGCAGGTGCGCCGTGGCTGACAACCGCGACCCCCACCAGCAGACGACGTGGCCCGAGGTCACTGGCTGCGCTGTTATCTGCCTCGCGCTGGTGACGCTGGTGCTGATTTGCACGTGGGGGGCGGTAAGCCTCTATGGCCGCTAACCTTCTCGACCGTCCGTCGGTCACGGTCGTGCCTGCCGCCGACCGGATGCTGCTCCGGCACGTCCTGTACCGGGCTCGCCGTGACGACTGGGTCATCCGTTGGGCAGGGAAGCGCCGCGACGGCTTGTGGTCGTGGTACTCCGTCGACTGGCCCCGGTTCGCCCGTCCGCCCGCGAAGGCGCAGCGGGTCACGTGGGACGGCCGGACTCTCGCTGTGCAGCGGGTGTCGGAGGATCCGGTCGGCTGGGACACGGTGCTGTGGGGGCGGCCCTGGTCGGTGTCGTCGGAGATGTGGATGTTGGTTGCCGCCGGGGTGCTGCCCGAGGCGGTGACCCGCTGATGGCCATGCCTCGCGCACCGAAGCGCCCGTGCCCCGTCTGTTGCCGACTGACTGCGGTCAGCCGTGCCGACGAGCGTTTTACACCTCACGGCCCGAGGGCGAATCCGTGTAAGGGGTCACGGACTGCGGTCGACCTGTACGGGGCGGTGAGCCGATGAAGGCTCTGTCAATCACCCGCCCGTGGGCTGAGCTGATCCTTCGGGGCAAGGACGTGGAGAACCGCACCTGGGACACCAAGTTCCGAGGTGCGTTCTTCCTGCACGCCGCCCAGTCGTGGGCGAAGGACGCGATTCCGTTCGCCGCGATGGCCGATCCGGACGCCCTGGTCGGCATGCCCGTCTTCAAGGACGACCACCCGACCGGCATTGTCGGCATCGCCGAGCTGGATGACGTTTGCTCGGCCGAGGCCGCCGGCGATGGCTGGCCGTGCCAGTGCGGGCCGTGGGCGATGGCCGGGCAGCGGCATTGGAAGCTCACGAACGTCCGCCGACTGCCCCGGCCGGTGCCGTGCCGGGGTTCTCTCGGCCTGTGGACGCCGCCCGCCGACGTGCTCGCTGCGGTTGAGGCGCAGTACGCCGACATCGAGGTGACCCGGTGACCACCATGACCGCCGTTCGCATCATCGTCTCCGGCGACCCGAAACCGAAGGGAAGCCTCAAGCACATCGGCCGGGGCAGGCTCGTTGAGCAGGTCGCCGGCTCCGGTACATGGCGTCAGCGGGTGGCGTGGGCCGCCCGACAACAACACTCCGGCCCGCCGATCGCCGAGCCAGTCGCCGTGACGTTCGTCGTTTGCATCACCCCACCCAAGAGCGCACCGAAGCGACGTATCACCTGGCCAGCAACCCGCTCGTCCGGCGACATCGACAAGCATGCCCGGAACCTTCTCGACGCCCTGGTGGACGGCCGGGTGATCGCCGATGACTCCCGGGTGGTTGAGATTCGCGGCCGGAAGCGCCACTGCCTGCCCGGTGAGTCGTCGGGCGCCGTGATCCTGGTCCGCCGTATGTCCGATCCCAACCTGACAGGAGACCTCTCGTGAGCACCGAAACGACGACGGCCAACGCCCCGGCGACGACACCTGCCGGTCTGCCGAGCCGCAGACAGCGCACCGAATGGTTCCCCCACCGCGACACCCCGGACGACGGCTGGAACGTCACCGTGGGACAGACGCCGGAGGGGGCGCGGAAGCTCGGCGACCAGATCCAGGCCGCTTCCCGGCGGGCGGAGCGGAACGGTGTCCAGTACACGGCGTCGTCTCCGCAGGCGCGGCGGGTGCTTCGACTGCTCGACGCCGCGAACCGCCTGTCCGTCGCCGCGCAGATTGGCCCGGATGACGAGATGGGTCGGTGGGCGCGGTCGATGGCTCAGCAGGTGCGGACGTATGTGGGGCATCTGGTGCCCGTCCCGGAACAGTCCAACATCCGGCCCGAGGTGCCCGGTGACTAGCTGGTCAGGCGTCGGACCCTTCGTCCGGCTCGGGTTGGGTGTCGACCTTCCGGCGACGGCGGGCGGGGTGGGCTTTGCGCCATTCGAGGAGCGCTTCGCGTTCCCACATGAGGGTTCGGCCGAACTGGCGGGGTGCGGGGAAGTCGTTCTCGTGGGCGTCGCGGCGGTAGGTGTACATGGTCTTGATGTCAACGCCGAGCAGGTCGGCGGCTTCGCGACTAGTCATGTACTCCTCCATAAACCCAACAGCCTAAGGGCTAGCTTACCCCAAGAGTGTTGGGTTAAGGTTGATGGACACAGGTTCAGTGGCCGTCTCCATGCCCGACCTGCTGATCCCTTCCGCCTCTGGAGCTGATGCCTCATGCCCGAAACCAACACACGACGCGCCCTTCCCGAGCGATACCGGCTGGCCCGGAACATCGAAGAGGGCTACGAGATTCAGTCCTACTGCAAGGTCCACAACCGCGACGAGTGGGTGCGGATCACCTCCGCGCTTCACATCACGGCGCCGGTCAAGGTGTCGGCGTTCACCGTCGAGCCGGTCGACGCTTCGGGGTGCGCGAACGGGTCCAAGGTGTCGGCGCACCCGGAGGACGACGTGTTCTCGCGTCGCCCGGCCAGCGGGGCGGCCCGATGAACTGGCTGAAAGAGGTCATCGCGCACCTCGGCGAGCCCCGATTCGCCTACCCGGACGGGGTCCGCCTCGGCGACCGGCACCGCCGGTGCTGGGTGTGGTTCGCCGACGAGGTGAATCACAACGTCGCCATCGACCGGTCGGGGCGGTGGACGGAGGTCCACGCTGGCGGCAAGGGCGGTCACGTCCGGCTGACGCTGGCCAATGAGCCGAATGACGCGCAGATGCACGCCGTTTGCACGCTCGTCGGCCTGCTGCCGGAGGTGCCTCGTGGCTGACGTGACCGTTGAGGCGACGACCTACACCGTGTCGCTGCTACCGGAAACCGCCGACGAATACACGCTCTACGCCATCACCGTCGAACGGCGCGGCCCGGCCGGCTGGGCAGTCGTCCGGAACCGGTGGTGCCTCGGCGCCGACGGTGAGTGGGAGTTCGAACCCATTCCGTCGGAGCGGACCGACGAATGGATCGCAGCCCACCGGTTCCCGCTGGAGCAGGCGCTCGAGCTGGCGAAGGCTGCCGCGCCGGGCGTGACCGTCAACGGCTGGAGCGCGGCGAAGGTGCAGGAGTTGGGAGGGCTGGTCCGTGGCTGAGACCTCGATCGAGTGGACCCAGCGCCCCGGTACCAAGGGCGTGACATGGAATCCATCCACCGGCTGCGACAAGATCTCAGCCGGCTGCGGGCTGCCCCGATTCCCCGGCGACGACACCGGCGGCTGCTACGCGATGGCGATGGCCAAGCGACTCAAGGCCATGGGACAGGCCAAGTACCAGAACGACGGCGACCCCCGGACCTCCGGTCCCGGTTTTGGCGTCACCATGCACACGGACGTGCTGCCGCAGCCGCTGAAATGGCGTGACCCACGCACCGTCTTCGTAAACAGCATGAGCGACCTCGGGCACGCCCGGATCTCCCGTGAGTTCGTGGCTCAGGTGTGGGCGGTCATGGCCGCCACGCCGCAGCATGTGTACCAGATTCTCTCGAAGCGTCCGGAGCGGATGGCCCGGATCCTCAACGACGAATGCCGGTGCGGTAGCGGGCATGCGCCGGGTGTGCATTTCCGGTCGGCGATGGACTGGGCATCGACCCCACACAGCCCAACGTATGTGCCTGGCATGCAACCCGGGCTGTACCACCGGATCACCTGGCCGCTGCCGAACGTATGGGTGGGCACAAGTATTGAGCTGGACAAGCACGTCGACCGAGCTGACGCCCTCCGGGCAACGCCGGCCGCCGTCCGGTTCATCTCCGCTGAGCCGCTGTTGGGGCCGCTGCCGTCGCTCGACCTGACCGGCATCGATCAGATCATCATCGGCGGCGAGAGTGGCCCCGGTTCGCGCCCGATGGACCTCGGCTGGGTTCGGGAACTGATCTCGATGGCCCGGGACGCTGACACGGCCGTCTTCGTCAAGCAGCTCGGTCTCCGCTGGGCGGGTTCGGGCAAGGGCGGCGACTGGACGGCATGGCCGGAGGATCTGCGGATCCGGGAGTACCCCGCCGACCGGGTGGCGGTGGCGTCGTGATCCCGTTCCTCTCGCTCGTGGGGGGTGTCGCCTTCATCGTGATCGCCCTGGCCTCGCTGACAACCAATCTGCAACGGCGAGCAACACTCACCACCATCAACGTTGGGGTCGCGGCGGCGGTCCTCCTCAACGCGCTCGGCGACCTTGCCAACGACTGGTTCATCGCACTGATTTGGGCGTTGGCCAACCTGCCGATCGCCTTGGCTGCCGCTCGCCTCGCCCGCCGTGCCGCCGATGGGACGTCCACCGTCCGTAAGCGCGAGGAGGTGGCGTGATGGCGAAGCGTATCCGCTGGAACCGGTTCGACGGCCCGCTACCCGCCAACACGAAGACCATCATGCGTCCCGGCCGCTTCGGCAACCCGTGGGTTGTCGGCCGGGACGGCACCCGCGAGGAGTGCGTGCACCGGTTCGACTTGTTCCTCGCCGACCGGTCCCAGCATCCCGAACTGAGCTACCCATCGGATGAGGAGATTGTGCGGGACCTCGCCGGCTACGACCTGGCGTGTGCCTGCAACTACGACGGCCCGTGTCACGGTGATCCGCTGATTGCCCGGATCGACCTGCTTCAGCAGCTCGCGAGCGGCGGTGGTCGGTGATGGGCATTCAGAGCCTCCGTGGCGGCAACGCCACCAACCGGGTCCCGACCGCCATCACTGAAGAGGACGAACAGCGGATCGCCGAACGGGCCGCCGCCGTCCGGCGCCTGGCATCGATCGACGCAACGAACCGACACCCGGGGGCGTGGGCAGCGAAGGACGCCGAGGACGGAAGCGCCGTACCCAGTGAGGTGTACCGGCCGTACGCCGCCGCGAAGGCGGACCGCGAACTACTGCTCGACGCGCTCGGGCTCAACGAGGGAGGCAAGTGATGGATTGGCGTGCGCGTGCGGCCTGCCGCGATGTCGACGGCGAGCTGTTTTTCCCGGTCGGGACCTCCGGCCCGGCGTTGCTACAGATCGAGCAGGCCAAGGCCGTATGTCGCCGCTGCCCGGTCATCGTCGAATGCCTCGACTACGCCTTGACCAGCGGGGAGGACCACGGCGTGTTCGGCGGCATGTCGGAGGAGGAGCGGCGTGCTGTCAAGCGGCGTGGCGGACTGCGGGTCCTGCGAGCACATCAGGCATGAGCACCGAGACGTACCCGATGTCGGGCTACACGGACACCGGCACCACGCCGCACTGGGTGGCCCGACTTCACCCGAACACTGCCTGCTGTGGGCAGCCGCTCGCCTACATCCCGCTGGTGCAGAAGAACTGGCCGGACGACGAGGTCTGTCGCCGCTGCCGGCGTGCCGACGTTCAACCTCTCTCCCACGACCCGACCGAGGACACCGAATGACGTTCGTGACCCCCGCCGTTCACCTGCTCGGCTGGACCACCTTCAACGCCACCGTCGCCGAGAAGCTGACCGGCTGGACCACCGACGCGGTTGACGGGCAGGCGCTGGCCGAGTTCGCCGGCCGTGCCTGCTACCAGTCGTGGCGGAAGCCCAACCCGGCGACGGCCAGCAACGTCGGCTACCTCGCGAACATCCTCCGGCAGCAGCACGAGTCCGTCCTTGAACACGGCAGCGCCACGTTCTACGTGACCGGGGTGTCCCGTTCCCTGCTGGCCGAACTGTCCCGGCATCGGCACATCTCCCTGTCGGTGCTGTCGCAGCGGTACGTGGACGAGTCCAAGGCTGCGATGGTGCTCCCACCGGCCGTCACCGACCACTTCACCGCCAAGGCTGGCCTCGGCAACATCGCCGCAGACGCCCGCAGCGTCTACAACGCGATGGTGACCGTCCTCACCGAGGAAGGCTTGGAGCGCAAGCATGCCCGGGAAGCGGCCCGCGCGGTGCTGCCGAACATGACCGAAACCCGGTTCGTCGTCACCGCCAACCTACGCGGGTGGCGTGACATCCTCCGCCGCCGCTGGCACGTCGCCGCCGACGCGGAGATCCGCCGCTTCGCCGGCCTCATCCTCGCCGAGCTGCGACAGGTGGCGCCGAACGTGTTCCAGGACTTCCCGGCCGAACCGTTCGGGACCGGTGCCTGATGTTGCTGTCTGACCGGGACCTTCGCCACGCCATCCATTCCGGCCGGCTCGGCATCGACCCGTACGAGCCGGAACTGGTGCAGCCGTCGAGCATCGACCTGCGACTGGACCGGCACCTACTGCTGTGGCCACTCGACGGGCATGCGATCGACCCCGCTCAGGAACCACACATGCGCCGGTTCGAGATCGCGGACGGGGACACGTTCGCGCTGAGCCCCGGCGGGATGGCGCTCGCCTCCACGGTCGAGTGGGTGCGGCTGGCTGTCGACCTCGCATGCAGGGTTGAGGGCAAGTCGAGCCTGGCCCGCCTCGGCCTCGCCGCGCACATCACCGCCGGCTTCATCGATCCCGGGTTCGCCGGCCACATCACCCTCGAACTCGTTAACCACGCCCCACGTCCGATCCTGCTCCGGCCGGGGATGCGGATCGCGCAACTATGCGCCATGCCGATGCTCGGCAAGGTCGAGCGGGTGTACGGCGCGAGCGGGGCCGGCTCGCACTACCAGAATCAGCGCGGACCCACCCCGTCACGGGCGCACATCGGATGGCACACCTGGCCCACCGGAGCGTCACGATGACCGCCGCTCACCGTCCCGCATGCCACGGCAAGCCCGCCGACTGGTGGGACACCGGCGACGACGGCAACCGGCTCGCCCTCGCCCTCTGCGGTGTGTGCCCCACGCGGGACGGTGACACCTGCACCGCCGGCATCCCGGACCCGCACCCGCACGGCGTCATCCGCGCCGGGATCGCCTACTCCGACACCGGACGGCGGCTACCGATCTGCCGGTGCGGCTACCCGCAGGACGACTACCTCGGCGGACAGCCGACCGACTGTCGTCGCTGCCGGGTGCCGGACGTGCCGATCCCGGATCCGAGGCGGGTGTTTCGCTGGCGCGTTCGGGATCTGCACCTTGCCGGGATCAGGGAGGCGGAGATGGCGCGACTCCTCGGCCGTAGCCCGTCCACGATCCGCGCGGTCCGCACCGCCGAGGGCTGGACCCGCACCAAAGCCGACACTCACGCGGCCACAGGCCGCACCGACCGAAAGGTGGCCTGACATGGCCGGAGACACGACGATCACCGTCATTGGGAACCTCACCGACGATCCGGAGTTGAGGTTCACCCCGCAGGGGAAGGCGGTGGCGAAGTTCCGCGTCGCATCCACCCCCCGGTTCATGGACCGGGCCTCCGGCGAGTGGAAGGACGGGGAGCCGCTGTTCCTGCAATGCAACGTGTGGGGGCAGCCGGCGGAGCACGTCGCCGAGTCGCTACAGCGCGGCGCCCGGGTGATTGTGTCGGGCCGGCTCCGGCAGCGGTCCTACGAGACCCGTGAGGGCGAGAAGCGCACCGTCATCGAGCTGGAGGTCGACGAGATCGGCCCGTCGCTGCGGTACGCCACGGCGAAGGTGCAGAAGATGTCGCGCTCCGGCGGCGGCGGCGGGTTCGGCGCCTCCGGTGGTGGCGGCGGCGGTGGCCAGGGGGGTGGCGGCGGAGGCAACTTCGACGACCCGTGGGCCACGGCGGCTCCGGCCTCCTCGCGCTCGTCCGGCGGTGGCAGCTTCGACGACGAGCCCCCGTTCTGATGGCCGGCTCAGGGTGTGGCAGTCACAAGCACTACCAGGCTGGCTGCCCGGCGTGCCGACGAATCACGTCCGCGTACAAGCGCAAGCGTGAGGCCGCCATCGCCAACGGCACCTGGCAGCATCCCGTGCCGGTTGATGTGGTCCTGGCCCACATTGACGCGCTGCGACGCGCCGGGATGACCGTTGTCGGGATCGCCCGCGTCGCCGACCTTCCTGACAGCACCGTGCAGACGATCGTGAACGAGTCGCCGAAGACGGTCACCGGCCCGGTCGCGGCGGCGCTCCTCGCGGTCCAACCGCAGCGCACCGACAGGGCGGGGCAAGTCTCGGCGGTCGGCGCGAAGCGGCGGGTACAGGCAATGGTTGCGGGTGGGTACACGTTGACGGAGATCTCCGTCCGTCTCGGGAAGCGCCTCCAGCAGGTGTGGGCGCTCGCCCGGGGGCGGCTCACCGCCGTGTCGGTCGAGACCGACAGGCGGGTGGTGGCCCTGTTCGACGAGCTGTTGCTACGGCCTGGCGGGTCGGTTCGCGCCCGCCGGATGGCCGAACGGCACGGCTGGCTGCCGGCGGAGGCGTGGAGCAACATCGACGACCCGGACGCCAAGCCGTACGACGGCGTCGACTTCGTTGACATGGTGCGGGTCGACAAGGCACTTGCGGGTGAGCGTGTGCAGTTGACCTCGCTGGAACGGCATCACGCAGTCCATGTCGGTGCCGGTCGCGGGATGTCGTTTACGGCACTCGCGGGTCGGCTGCACATCTCACACGCGACCGCTCAGACGCTAGCCGCTGAACCTCTCCCAGCCGGCTACGAGCTGGTGGCGTGATGGACACACCGATGACCCGTCCGGGCCCCAACGAGTTGCTTCCGTGCGGCACGTCTGGGGCCCGGCGTCGCCACCTCGCCCACGGCCGCGCCTGCGCCGTCTGCTGGCCCGACGGTGGTCTACCCGCCATGCCCGACACCACCGCCGTACCCGGCTGGCTGGCCGAGATGATCGCCGCCGAGTTCGGCACCGACATCCCCGAGGAGTACGCCGCATGACCGACTACGACAGCACCGCCGACACCCTGAAGCACAGCATCCGCGTCGGCGCCCTGATGACCGAGCCGATCAAGGAGTTGACCGACCGGTCCGTCCGCCATGACCTGAGCAAGACCGAAGACCCCGAGTTGGCGATCTTCAACGAGTACACGCCGAAACTCAAGACCACCACCTACGGCTCCGACGAGTACAAGGCACATCTGGCCGGCATGGGCGAGGCGCTGGCCCACCACTACGCCCACAACCGGCACCACCCCGAGCACTTCGGCGCCGACGGTATCAACGGCATGACGCTGGTCGACCTCATCGAGATGCTGGCCGACTGGAAGGCCGCCACCGAGCGACACACCAACGGCGACCTTCGCGCCAGCCTGAAGATCCAACAGGAGCGATTCGGGATCTCCGACCAACTGGCTGGCGTCCTGTGGAACACCGCCGTGCAATACGGCTGGCTGAGCCCCGGTTGCGGCTCCAAGTGGACCGCGCCGGACGGTACCCGGATGGTGTGCAACGTGCCCGTGGACTTCGCCGGCCGGCATGTCGACGGCGGGAAGCACGCGGATGGTCGTTTCGACGGCGGCGTGGTGGAGTGGTGAACCCTCCCCCGTGTCCCGCCTGCCGTGCCCCGGTCCACACCGCCCGCAGCGTCCTCGGCGGGCTCGCCGTCGCCTATCCGTGTTCCTGCTGGCTGGTTCCCGCTGACGGGGAAACGGTGGCACGGGAGCTGGCACGTCGCCGCCAGGTGCGGCCGTGACCGCCGCCGAGCCGGCCGGGAAGCCGTGCATCTGGGGCGGCGCCAACCCGTGCGGGAAGCCGGGCCGGCTGCATCTGGGCGGCTGGTACTGCGGCGACCATGACCCGAGGGCGTTGCGGTTGCGGCAGCAGGGGGCGGTACGGCGGCTGGTACGGCCCGTTGAAAGGCAGGCGGCGGCGTGAGGTCAGTCGGCGCTGGTGGCGGACTCGGCGGGCTTGTCGGACGAACGACGCCGCTCTTTCTTGACCGGTCCGCGACGCTTGCCGGGCAGTGGTGTGGTCGGGTTGTCGACCCGCCACTCGATGTACGCCTTCAGGTCGGCCGATCGTCCGCCGTCGCCAACGATCTCCGTGTAGGCGTCCCACAACGACTGCTCTACACGGAGACGGCGGATGTCGTCACCGGCTGCCACGCCCACAGGGTAGGTGGCCGAGTTGATCTGTGGCAACAGACGTGCCTTCGAGATGGCTCTGTGTCGTCCTTGATCCATGCCACAATAGTAGCTACTGTTGTGGCTACAATCCAGCGTGTCCGACAGTCGACGGCTAGGAGCTAGTACCAGTGCCAGATGTGTGGGCCATCATGCGAGCGATCCGTGGGTCGAACCTGCCCCACACGGACCGGCACATCCTGCTGACCCTCGCCTCGCTCGCCGAACCCACAACCGGCGTCATCCCGGACCGGTACATGCCGAGCCTCACCGACCTTGCCGGCATGACCGGGCTCGGTCGTTCGACGGTCGCGCGCCGCATGCCGTTGATCGAGGAGGCCGGCTGGGTGAAGAAGTCGGCTCCGTCGAAGCGTGCCGCGTGGAAGGACAAGGAGACCAACAGCTACGCCCTGTTGATCCCCATTTCGACTAGTCCCGCAGAGAGACTAGTCCCGGAGGGAGACCAGTCCCAGAGCGGGACTAGTCCCGGAGCGGGACCAGAACTAGTCCCAGAGCGAGACTCGACTAGTCCCAGAGCGGGACACGAAGTACCGAACCTATCTACCAACGAACCTTCCTCTCCTACGGAGAGGACCGAGGCCGAAACGCTCTTCGTCGTTGACGCCCCTCCAAAGACGCCCCGCCCCCGTAAACCATCGACGCCACCCGGGGACGAGCAGCCGAACGCCAAAGAGATCGTTGCCGCGTTCATCGACGGCGCGCGCGAACGAAGGCGAACCGTCACCGGAGACCTGATCAAGCAGGTTGGCGCGACGGCCAAACGAATCCTCGCCCAAGGCGAGGTGCCACACGATGTGCTGATCAACGCCGCTCGCGAAATGGGTCGCAACGGCTGGCGGGACTTGAACATGCAGCTCTTGCGTGGCACCGACCAAGCCAACTCGAACGGCTACCGCTCACAGAAGGTCAATCACGACGAGCCGGGCGCGCACAAGCGCTCCTGGGATCGAAGGAGGCAGCAGCATGCCCAGCAGTAGCCCGGATCTGCGTGAACTACTCGCCCGCCGTGGCATCGACCCGAACCGGCCCGTCGCCGACGAACCGCCATTTGATCCGATCGCCTGGCGGCTCGAGCACTACGCCGCCCTCCTCGCCGTCGACACCCCTGCCACGTTCCGCGACGCACAGCCGGACCACCCCGAGGTACGGGCGTGGCTCGAGCGTCACCTCGCGGACCCGAACTCTGCCCCGTGGCTGGTTCTGTCCGGCAACACCGGCACCGGGAAAACCCACCTCGCCTACGGGGTGCTGCGCCACCTGGTGGGACACGCGGCTCGAGCGAACCGGAACTTCCGCTGGCTCATCGTCACCCACGCCGACCTGAACGCAGCTCTGCGGCCGAAGCCGGACGAGTCCCACGCCTACGCACTCGACCCGTATCTCGAGGTCGACTTCCTGATCCTCGACGACGTCGGCGCCGGAAAGGGCTCGGAGTTCACCGAGGAGAACATCACCCGCCTCGTCGACCATCGCTGGTCGCGACGGTTGCCGACGGTGTACACGACGAACCTCGACGTCGACTCGCTCGAGAAGGTCGTTGGCGAGCGAGTTGTCTCGAGACTCGCCGACGCCACCCTTGTCGAGCTGGACGGCCTGGACCGGCGCTTCAACCGCGAGATTCGTCCGTGACCGACGACATCCGCAGCCCTCAGTTCAACCTGCCGGCCGAGCAGGCGGTGCTGGGGTGCCTGATGACCACTGACCGGGCGTTCGTCGATGTGGAGCCGCTGCTCGGTAAGGGTGAAGGGTTCTATCGCGGCCAGCACGCGGTCATCTACCGGGCGCTGCTCGAGCTACGGGACCGGGAAGAGCCCACCGATCCGATCACCCTCGCCACTCACCTGCTGGGTACCGGCGAGCTAACCCGAGTGGGTGGCGCCCCGTACCTGCACGAGTGCATGACCGCCGTACCGACGGGCGCGCAGGCCGGACACTTCGCGAAGATCGTTGCCGCGCACGCGGCGCTGCGCAACCTTGAGCGAGAAGGTCGCCGCATCGCCGCCGCCGCCCAAGCCGGGCACTTTTCGGACGCGGACACGATCCTCGAGCAGGCCCGAGGTTGGCTCGCGGACCTGACGGTCGCGTCGTCGAAGCGGACAGACGCACTGTGGCAAGAAGCTGCCGGGCGGGCGTTCGAAGAGATCGGTGAGATTGCTGATGCGCCCGACGGACCAGTTGGTATCCCGACTGGCCTTCATGACGTGGACGAAGTACTTGAGGGGCTGCGACCCGGCCAACTCACCCTTGTTGCCGCGCGACCTCGAGTGGGCAAATCCGTGCTCTTGCTCAACATTGCCCAGCATGCGGCGATGAAGCTCGGCAAGCGAGTGGCGCTGGCGTCGCTCGAGATGTCCGAGTCCGAGGTGTCCACCCGCATGTTCTCGAGCGGAACCGGCGTGCCGCTGACCCGGATCCGGCTCGCGAAGACGCTCGAGGACAACGACTGGGCGAAGCTCGCGAAGTACCTCGCCGACACCGCTGACGCCCCGCTGCACATCGACGCCTCACCACAGGCTGGGCTGGCGCACATCCGGGCCATGGGTCGCCGGATCCGTGAGGAGCACGGCACTCTCGACCTGCTGATCGTCGACTACTTGCAGTTGATGCCGCCACCGAATCCTCGAGCGAGCCGGCAGGAACAGGTCGGCGAGCTGTCGCGAGGGTTGAAGTTGCTGGCGAAGGAACTCGAGTGCCCCATCGTCGCCGCCTGCCAGCTCAACCGGGGACCTGAGCAGCGGTCGGACAAGCGCCCACAGCTTGGTGATCTTCGCGAAAGCGGTTCGCTCGAGCAGGACGCCGACCAGGTCATCCTGTTGCACCGCGAGGACGCCGACGACCCGGAGTCACCGAAGGCCGGCGAATGCAACGTGATCATCGCCAAGAACCGGCACGGCCGGCAGGACACGTTGGTTGTCGCCGCCCAGCTCCACCGTTCCCGATTCGTCTCCACCGCCATCGTCTGAGAGGAGCATCCTGATGCTCGAGAACCGACTCCGCTTCACAACCGGCCTCGCCGCCTTCGACCACCTGATCGGCCCGCTCGGACCGAAGCGCCTGGTTGTCTTCTCTGGAATCTCCCAGTCCGGGATGACGACGATGCTGCTGACCGTCGCCCGGAACGCCGCTGTCAACCAGGGTGTCGAGACCCTGTTCGTTGACCTCGAGACCTCACCGGCGACGATCGCCGCCCGCCTCCTTGCCGGTGAGGCTAGCGTCGACCACCGCCGGTTCGGGCACCTTGAGGGGTCGGATGCTGCCGCAGTCGCCACGGCCCGCGCGTTGCTGCACGCGTCGCCGATCCAACTCGCTGGCCCGGGTCCGTTCACGGTTGACGAGATTCGGTCGATGGCAATGCTTACCCGACCCCGACCACAGCTCATCGTCATCGACGGCATCCGGTACCTGACCGGGCTCGAGGGCGACCAGCAAGCCCAACTTGACCAGTTGTCGATCAGGCTGAAGCAGCTCGCCGGCCAACTGGACGCGACCGTGGTGGTGTCGCACCCACTGCGTCACACGGCCGAGTCGGAGCGGTGGCCGAGTCTAGAGCATGTCGACACCGCGATGGGGCTGGTGAACCACGCCGACCAGTTCGTGATCATCCACCGGCCGGAGCTGTACGCCACCGGCTCGCGGAGCGGTGAAACCGAACTGCGAGTGGTGAAGAGCCGACAGGGGCCGCCCGGAACTGTGTCAGTCACCGCTGAACTGTCCTTCTCGAGGTTCACGTCGCTCGAGGCGTCGGGTCGGGCTGCGGCGTGACCACTTCGTCTCGCGGCCCTCTGCCGCCGTCTCCTCGCCCTGCCGGTCTACCCCCGGTACCGACCGGCCCCGCCCCGGAACCAACGCCGACAGCCGCGCAGGTGGAGCTGTTGGGGTTGGGCACGCTGGTGTCGGTGTTCGAGCGGGCGGATTCCGGTGAACGGCGGCGGATGCTGGCGTACCTCACCGACCGGTACGGCGAGGAGCAGGCGTGAGCGCCGAACCACCTGCGCCGGTGGCCTTGGACCTGCTGCGTCGCCAGGTCGCCGCCCTGTTGTCGCAGATCGACACCGCGACATTGCCACGCCCCGACAAGGTGCACGGCAAGCGCGAGGAGCATCCCGGCTGCGAGTGGAACCCGCAGAAGGGTTGGCGGATTCGCACCGTCGAAGACGCCGACAGCGCCGGGTTCGTGTACGTCGACCACGACTGCAACGACATCACCTACCGGTGGGGTGTGCCGGGCGACTGGGAGTGCCTGCGGATCGAGGATGCCCGGCAGATCGGGTTGGCGTTCCTGGCCGCCGCGCACCGTGCCGAGGAGTTGTTCGCTGGCGTGTCCCGGCTTGACGTCGCCGACGCCGACGACGCGCCCGAGCTGGACGAGGTGGCTTCGGTGTCGCCGATGCAGTCAAGGAGGCATCGTGGCCGATGACCTTCCCCCGGACGTGAAGGCCGCCCACGGACTGTGCACCAACGGCGACTGCACCCGTCCGGGTGTGGTGACGGTGTCGAGGTCGTCGGTCCGCGTCTCGTTCCGGATCGACCACGCCCAACTTCCGGCGTGGGCGGACCGGCTGCGGTGCTGGACGTGCGCGGGCGCCGAACTTGACGCGTTGATCGCGGCGGCGACCCCAATCGAGGTGAAACCGTGAGCGTGTTGATCGTTGCCCAGCTCGTCTGTGACCGGGACGGCACCGTCTACGAGGCCTCCCCGGACGTCATCGACTCGCCGTCTGCGATTCGCACGGCAGCAGCCGGGGACGGTTGGCAGGTTCGAACTGGCGGGCAGGGCCGGGACCTGTGCCCCGGATGCCGCACCCCCGCCGGCAGGGGTCGTCCCCGCCGGTTGGGGAACCTGCACGAGGCCGAGGTCGTGCAGCGGTACACCAAGCAGGGCCAGTCGGCGCCGCAGATCGCCGACGCCCTGTCGATATCAGAGTCGACCGTGTACCTCATCCTGACTCGCGCCGGTGTGCAGCGGCAGCCGAAGGGCTGGCCGAAAGGCAAGCGGCGTGGCGCCCGGATCGGAGGCACCCATGTTCGTTGACGGACGTGTCGCCCGCCGGGTGTCCGCCTGCATGCGGATACGGGTACGCGTCTCCGGCATCGACACCACACCGGACGCGACCGCCACCCTCGTCTACGACCCCGCCGACCCGCTGATGCTGCGCATGGTCCTCAACGAGCAGGAGGCGAACGCGTGGCACATCGGTCGGGACCTGCTCGCGGACGGCCTCGGCGGGCATTCCGGCTACGGGGATGTGCGGGTGTGGCCGCTGTCGACGACGGCCGGCGACGTGGTCAACGTGGTGTTGGCGACCCCGGAGGACCCGGACTACTGGGCGTTGCTGGAGTTCCCCGCCCCGGAGGTACGCCGCTTCCTGAACCGTGCCTACCGCCAGGTGCCACGCGGCATCGAGGCCGACCTGATCAACCTTGATGGGCTGGTAGCACGACTGCTAACCGAAACCCCCTGAGGAGGAACGCATGACCCAGACAACAACCGAGCAGCCGACCCGCCCCGTCGGCGCCGACCCCCGCTACGACGAGCGTGACCCGTACCTGCCGTATGTCGACCAGGAGCCCACCGCCGCTCGTTGGGACCTCGCATTCGGTTGCACCCTAAGTCAGCAGGTACGCCCACTACCTGCTGCGGATGGTTGGCGAGGAGAGCGGGCCGGTCCGGTGCCGGACCGGCGGGCTCGGCCACTATCCGGTAGCGACAATTCTGGTCGATGGCGAACCTCGCTGCGACGCGTGTGCCGACCGGATTGCCCCCAACGACCCGAACCGCCGTGCTCCGCTGCCCGTGTCGACTGAGATGGCGTGATGGTTGCCAAGCCGCAGCCCGGCCAGTGGGTGCTCATCGCGGCCAAGGTTCTCGACGACCCGCACCCCACGTCTGAGGAGGTCGTCGTCGAGATGTTCTCCAAGACCGATCAGTACGCCGCCCGAGAGGCCCGCACATGGCGCGAGGTGTGCAACCTCGGCGAACCGACCTTGGTCAGCGAGCCCTGACTTCCGACAAGGCCACGATCCCGCAACCAGCGAAGGAGACCGACATGACCACTCCCGCAGAGATCGCTCTGAAACTGCTTCAAGTTGACTGGCTTAACCGCCCCACGTTGGCCGGCTGGGACTTCAACGAGAACCTGGTGCTGCGCGTGTGCCATGCCCTTGAGGCGGCCGGGTTTGCAGACGACAGCGCCACAGATCGAGTTGACGGGCTGTGCAGGTTCTGCCAGGCACCTCGGAACGAACCACACGACGCGGACTGCTTTATCCCGCAGTGCGTGATCAACGGCGGCCAGCGACTCTGCTGCCCCGACCGTGGCAAGTCCGGGCACGACTGTGGTGCATCGCTGTGGGGCGACGCCTGACCTCGTCGAGCCCGACCGCACGTAGCCGTAAGCAGCCATTTAAGACCAAGATCAACGGAGGAGAGATGGGCCAGAAGCACGTCGTCGAGATGTGGGAAAGCGACGGCCGGGACCAGTGGGAGTGCGACTGCGGCCACGGCGGCAGCACCCGCGCCGGGGATGGCGACCTCGCCGCCGAGAAGCACATCCCCGATGGGGACCAGGTCTCGTACCGATACCCGGGAGCCGACCGATGACCTCCTGTACAGAGCCGCGCTGTTCGGTCGAAACCGATCTTCGCTGCGCGAGGTGCGGCGAGCCGTTCTGCGCCGAGCACCTGTTCGTGACCAATCGCGACGGCGACCTCTGCGCCACCGACTACAACGACATCGACGATCGCCTGCCCGAAGTCGAGGACGACCGTCCGTAGCCACATAAGCACTGTTCTGTTGGTACCGATTGATCTAGAGAGGAGACCAGAGATGACCCAGACAGCCGACCTGCCTGAGTACATCCGCAAGGCCCGCGCCGAAGTCGAGGGCAAGTACCCGCCGCACGTCATGGAGGCCGGCGGGCCGGACCACTACGCCGCCGGCCAAGCCCAGGCGCTGGTCTACGCGACCCTCGCCGCCGACTGGGACACCGTGCGCGAGGTCGCCGCCGACCCGTACGCCGACGGCAATGATGTGGACGCCGCCAAGGAGGCCCTCGCGGATGCTGGCCAGCCGCTGGTGGCCCCTGTTGCGGTGGTCGATGCCGCGCACCTTGCCCGACAGCGCGCGTTCTCGGAGCGCACCTTCGGACCGGGTCCGCGCACCGTCGGCGTGCTTGACCACATCCGCAAGGAGCTGGCCGAGATTGAGGCTGACCCGACCGATGTCGGTGAGTGGGTTGACGTGCTGATCCTGGCATTCGACGGCGCATGGCGCGCGGGCTACGAACCGCAACAGATCATCGACGCGATCGTGGCGAAGCAGACCCGCAATGAATCGCGGACGTGGCCGGACTGGCGCACCGCCGACCCCAACCGCGCGATCGAGCACGACCGTAGCTGTGACTGACCTCGCCACCGTGACGCGGCCGGACGACCACCTCGCCCGGCTACCAAAGCCTGATGTCGACGACGAACACGAACACCCCGGTAGCCACCAGGCCCACCGCCAGCGCCTTCTCAAACGACCACCAGCGCCAACGCAGGCGATGCGACAGCTCATCCAAACCGGCGGCCACTGTGGCCACCGCCGCCACCCAGATGACCGCGAGCGCCCAGTCGACGATGAGGTTGTTGGCGCGAAGGTATCCCCCGACGACCGCGAGGATGTAGATGATGGCGGCAGCCACAAGGTTGGCGAGGACGTTGACGGCAACGTCGCGGGTGAACCGACTCCGGCTGTTGTGCCGCTCTGACCTCATGGGTTCAGGATGACGGTCGTGGTCCAGTCTGGTGACGCCCTGATCCCGGCCGGGAAGCCGCGTCGCTGCCGGAACTGCCACCGCCCGATTCCGCGTGGTCCGGTCTACGGCGGGCTCGGCCGGCGGTGTGCGGAGGAGGCGGGGCTTGTGCCGCGTGCGGTGCGCGTGGCCCGGCCGGTCAGGGACGCGGCGGACGACGGACCGAACCTGCTGGAATGGCGCGACTACGAAGCGTCTAATAGCGCGGAAGAATAGGCAAAGAATTGTCCGAACGGGCAATGCCCGGCCAGGCCGTAACGCACATCTAGCAGGTAAAATGCTGGGTGTGCCCACCGTCCGGAGACAAGGCCGCCGCAACGTCAACACGCGGATGTCGTGGACGGCTGTCGGCGTCATTGACGACCTCGCCCGGACCGAAGACGTGCGGGAGGCGGACGGCAGACCGAACCGGTCGGAGATGATCCGGATCCTGCTGGCGTTCGCGCTGCGGCATTGGAAGAGGGGATGGCGACCGTGACTACCGACAGCACCCCCGCCGACTACGTACGGGTCGAGATCCGGCGAGGCGACGTCACCACCACATACGAACTGGCAGGCGACCCACGCTGGCCCGTGGAGGTCACCGAGCGAATCGAAACCCCGGTCCAAGACGTACAGGTTGGCGTCATGGTTCGTCGAGTGCCCGGTGTCACAACCGTCAATCTGGCGCTGTCCGGGCGGATGGCCACCGGGGAACGAGTTACGAAGCCCGCAGCCGAGAAGCCGCCCATGCAGGTGAAGCTGTACACCCACCTACTGCCGGTGTCACTGGTATTGCATATGGCGAACCTTCCTGCGGAGATGCAGGAAAGCCTCCGCCCTCACATCACGCATCAGACGCAGGCGGAGGAGTCGATTCTCGGTTGGCGGCGAGTGCACTGCCTAACCTGCGACAGGGATGTGTGGTCGGTGTGAGCACGGTTAACCCAGTAGAGATCCTGGCGTTTGTGCGCGCCCAGCTCGACGAAGACGAGCGGAAGGTCGCGGCCATGGAGCGCGAAGCGGAGCGCGCCAGGACCGCCCCGATCTTCCAGAGCTACCCGCCGAACTGGCTCGCGGGCGTGGACATCTTCGTCAGCCCGAAGCGGTGGCAGGCCGAGGTGGACGCCAAGCGTCGCATCCTTGCCGAGCACCCGACAGAAGGACCGAGCAAGTACGTACCAATCCAGTACTGCGGCACCTGTCAGGGTGGCGACGGGATTCCGACCGGCCCGGCTCCGTGCTCGACCGTTCGACTGCTTGCTCTGCCGTACGCCGACCGTGAGGGCTACCGCGAGGAGTGGAGGCCAACATGAGCGTGTTCAGTATCGAAGTTGGCCACGGCGCTGAAACGGTCGCCGTCTGGGGTGAGCAGAACGGCTACCGCTTCGCCGTCGCCCTCACCCCGGACGAGGCTGACGACTTGGCGGCAAGGCTGACCCAGCAGGCACGGTATGCCCGGGAGGTGACCGTCGATGACGACGCAGACTAGCCCAACGTGCCCCCGTTGCGGGTCGCCTCGTTGGGTGTCGGTTTCATTGGATGGCGGCTACACGCGTCGGGCACAGTGCGTGCCCTGCGGCGCCTATCACCGCGACACGATAGTCACGTACATGGCCGGCCGCTACGCACGTCAAGCCGCCGAGTCCGCCAGGGTCGCCGACGAACAGGCGCGCCGAGCCGAAGACGCCCATCAGCGAGCGGCTGCGGCACACGAGAGGGTGGCGGTAGCTCGCGAGCGGCTGCGGCAGATCCGGGAGGCTCAACGGTGACGATCCTTGACCAGATCGATCGGGTGACGGCTGGCCTCTGCCCCTGCGGCGCCCCACCGGCCGAGGGTTCGGCGTACTGCTCCGACGACTGCCGCCCCACCCACATCTCCGACGACACCGACCAGCGCGAGTCCGGTCACCTCGCCACCCCGATGCGTTGGCGGCCCGACCTGGTGTCCGATCTCGACGACTCCGACCTGATACCGGTCGACGCCCCACGAACCGGCTACACCGGCCGGTACAACGCCACCGTGTTCCGGCGCCGATCGAACCCGGACCTGCTGCATCTGCGGCTTGACGACGGTCACCGGCTCGTCGGCGTGGATGTGGCCGAGGTTGTTGAGGAACCCGGTCGCATCAGCTTCGAGACAGTGGAACGGGTGCTGGACACGTGGCAGCGACTAGAACGTGAGCTGGTCAACCCGCGTCACACCGAACCGGTCGACAGCACCTCATGGTCGGATGAGTTAGACCGCCGGCAAGCCGCTATCGGCGTCTTCGTCGCCCCTGCTGGAACCGAACCCAACGCCCCACACGGCTGGGTTGATATCGGGCACCTCTCGGAAGATGGCCTACTCGTCGACGATCCCCCGACTCGGCAGCGTCGGATAGCGCACCAGCGCCACGAACTGAGCGAAGAAGCGCAAGAGCAGATCCGGGCACGCGTTGCCGAAGGCGTGCAGGCCATGTCGACGCTCTGCGACTCCCTGCGTCCGGCCATGGCCGCCCTGGTCGACGCCTTCGCCGCCGCCTGCCTGATCGCACCCGTACCACCCGAGGACCCGAGGGAGCGTGCCCTTCACGCCCGCCGCCACCGGCACACCGGACCGCCACCAGACCGTCTCGACGGCCGCCGACGTCGCAGATAGCGGAGGGGCGCCCGGCCCGCCAGCCCAGACGCCCCTACCGATCCCCCCACGACACGACACGGGTTGATCCACCAACGACAGTAGCCGCACGCTGCACCGGAGGAGATCAGCCCGATGGCCACCACCACCCCCACCGACCACCTCTGCGCCTCCGCCGAACGATGCCGCGCCTACGACCACCTGACCCGCCAACCCGCCTACGTCGGCCCCGCCTACCTGTGCGACGCCTGCCTCACCGCCGCCGGCCGAGACACCCGAACCCTCGTCTACGACTACATCGACCTGGCCCAGCTCCAAATTCCCACCCTGTCTCAGGCCATGGACACTCAACCCCGATCCAAAGCCGCCCCACCGATGCCCCTGCGAGGCGAACCGGAAGCACTACAGGCGGAGATCCACCACGTCACCACCCTGTGGGCCGACGAACTCCGCCGCGAACACCGACTCCACAACCGCCAGCGGGCCTACCTCGTCGGGGCGTGGCACACCACCAGCAGCAACCCGCCACCCCCACCCCGCAGGCTTCCCGGCACCGAGGTTCAGGAAGCCGTCAACACCCTCACCCCCCGCCTTCACGACCTCGCCGCACTCAGCCCGCGCACCGTCTTCCCATCCGGCGTAGACAGCACCCCTGAGGACATGGCCGGCTGGGAAGCGATCCACCACCTGCAACACCTTCGCCACCGGGCCCGCTCCATGCTCGGCTGGACACGACGTGTCACCCACCTACCCGGCACCTGCTCCGGCTGCGGCTTGGACGAGCTACGCCGCGACGAACCCCGCTACCCCGAAGACCCCTGCGACGTCTACTGCAACGACTGCGGCACCACCTGGACGACCGGCGAGTACGACCAGTACGTGATGATGCTCGTGTGGCCTGCCCGGACCCCCGCATGAATCCCGACCGCAACGAGCAGGGCCGCACCCGCTGGCCCTTCCCCGGCGACACCCCACTCGTCCGCGCCCGGAAGATTGCCCAGATGTACCGGGCCCGCCTCCGCGCCCTCGACACCGATGCCTGCGACGAAGCCGACGCCACCGCCCACCAATTCGGCGAAACCTGGGTCGCCCCGAAAGTCATCACCGCCCTCGACGACGACCTGTTGGACCCGGCAGACGCCGCCGACTTCCTCTGCACCTCCACCGCCAACATCCGCCGCCTACGCCTCGCCGGCCGACTCAACGGACACCACACGGCAGACGGATGGCGCTACCTCGTAGCCGATCTCCGAAACCTTCAACACGCCCGGCCACGCACCGTAGTTGACCAAGGTCAGGCGCAACAGTTACGCTCCGCGCCATAGCCGAAGTGTCTCTTCGGTTAGATTCGGAATCTCCGCCCGTGTGAAACGACCACGCCCCGGGGGTGCCGATGTCGCCCCGGATCCGCCGAGCCCGAACCATCGCAGCCTGGATCCTCCTCGCCGGCTCCACACTCGGCTGGCCGATCTCGATGCTCACCTGGGCGCGCGGCGAACCACCGTTCGTCCTGTCACTGTCATGGCTGGCAATCGTCATCGAAGCCGCGAACCTGTTGACGTCCTCACAGGTCGCAGAGGTTCAAGCCGAACAGGGCTGACCTACCGGACCGTCGCCCCGCAGTGCACGGCACCCGACGACTCCCCCTCGTCGACCAGCTTCCCGTCAACCCACACCCTGCACGCCACCGTTCCGGTTCCGGACACGTTGACGCCGACAATCCCCGTCGCCGACTCCAGCTCGACCTCGTGCGACCACGGCGACACCGGATTCCGCACCAGCGCCGAATCCTCCACCGTCGACCAGTTGACCAACGTCACCTTGCCCGACGGCGCCGACACCTCAAACCGGACCGTGTGCGCGGTCGGCGGATTCGCCGACACCATCACCAGCAGCACCACCGCCCCGACGGCAAGTAGTCCGCCGAGCACGGCGATACCGACCAGCAAACCCCGATTCGACCGCCCGGCCGGCGGCACCGGAGGCGGCCCGTACTGCTGAGGCTGCGTCGGCACCCCCGCAGCATGCCGGGTGGTCTGCCACGGATCCTGCGACGTCGGCAACCGGGTCTGCTCACTGCGCGGGTCAGGATGCATCCGCACATGATGACGATCGATCGCCGTGTGGCACGTCCACCAACCAGACCAACCCACAGTCGCCAACCCGACACCCATGGACCCGCCCTGGAGGTGGACAACCCATGGATTCAGGCAAGTCAGACAAGCCGAAGTGCACCGGTAAGCGCAGCAACGGCAAAGGACGCTGCGGGAAATGGCCGATGAAAGGCCAGAAAGTGTGCCGCAACCACGGTGGCGCAAGCCCGCAGGCGAAAGCCGCCGCCGAGGCGCGTCTAGCGGAGCAAGACCTTCGCGCCGCCGTGAAGACGTACGGCCTGCCCGTCGACATCTCCCCCACCGACGCTCTTCTCGACGAGGTGAAGTGGACCGCCGGCCACGTCCGATGGCTCCGCGACCGGATTCAGGAGATGGAAACCGCCGCCCTCGACTGGGGCAAGACGTCCGAGGTGGTGAAGGACTCCGGCGAGTTTCCGGGCGTCGATGTCACGCACTCCGCTGTTCCGCCCGTACTGCTTGACCTGTACCAGCGGGAGCGGAAGCACCTGCTCGATGTGTGCAAGGCGGCGATAGCGGCCGGGATCGAGGAGCGCCGGGTGCGCCTGGCCGAGTCGCAGGGCGCCCTGTTGGCGGATGTGATCCGTCGGATTCTCGCCGATCTTGGGTTGACGCCGGAGCAGCAGTCGCGGGTGTCCGAGGTTGTTCCCCGCCATCTGCGGTCGGTTTCGTGACGGGAGGGCGTGATGACGCTCGCCTCGCTGTCGCCGTGGGAGTTGGCGGCCCAAGCGTTTGAGCCGAAACGACGGCGGTGGGCGACGCCGGGGGTAATGGCGCAGGACCTCGATCCGACCACGATCCAGACTCCGACGTTGGACCTGATCGATCGCGAGTTGGTGGACCTAGCTGACGGCCGGAACGACCGACTAATCCTGGCGGTCGCGCCGCAGGAAGGGAAGAGCGAGCGGGCATCGCGCCGGTTCCCGATGTTTCTCCTCGTCAACAATCCCGATACTCGGGTGGCGATCGTCAGTTACTCCGACGAGATGGCGCGGCGTTGGGGTGCCGACATCAAGCGAGACCTGGAGGACCACCCCGAACTTGGCATCAAGCTTCGAGCGGACAGTAAAGCTGCTGGCCGTTGGCAGATCGAGGGACATCGCGGTGGCGTCTACTGTGTGGGAATTGCGGGAAGCCTCACAGGAAAACCCGTCGATTGCGTCCACGGCGAGACGCAGATTTTGACAGAATATGGGTATGCCCCCATCCGTCGAGTCTGTGATGCAACTGGACCTCTCCCGAGAGTCCTTAGCTTCAATCACCAAACCGGACGCGCCGAGTGGCGACGGATCATCGCTACTCGTTCCATCGGCGCACGCCCCCTTGTTGAACTCGTCACCACCTCCGGGCGACGCCTCACCTGCACCCCCGACCATCGGGTTCACACCGTCGAGCGTGGGTACGTCGCTGCCGCTGACCTTCGCCCCGGGGAACGACTCATCGCTTCCGACTGTGGTGGCGGTCAAGTGCGCGAGATGCGGAGCGCTGTTCACCAAGGCCCGCTCCAGTCTGTGGCGGGTGAAAATCGGCACGCCGTTACACTGCTCGAAGGCGTGTCAGTACGCGAGCGCGCAGGTGACGTTAACCTGCGAGGGTTGTGGCCAGTCGTACACCAAGCTCCGCTGCGAGGTAGAGAAGGCGGAGCGCAACGGTCTCACGCGGCACTTCTGTACCAAGGTGTGTTTTCATGCGACAGAGTCCGCGAAGGCCGAGAGTCGGGCACTCTCGCTGCTGCCGGAGACCTCGGCCGAGCCAGCGGACTTCGTGACACAGGACATGATCCGAACGGGAACCGGCCGGCGTCGGTACTACGATCCCGTAACGGCAGCACTGTCGGATGGCGTGAACCGGAAGCGACCGTGCGTGGCCTGCGGGAAGGTTCGGAAGAGCACGGCAGTCATGTGCCGGCCGTGCTGGCAGCAGGCGCGCACCTCGACGTACCTCAACCTGAGCTGCACGCAATGCCAGGCCGAATTCAGGGTGATGCGCGCAGAGCACGAGAAGCGGTTGCGCGACGGGCAGACCCGGTTCTACTGCGGGAGCCCCTGCCATCATCAGTGGATGCGGGAGCATCCGTCGGGGACTTGCAAGCACTGCGGTGGGCCGATGAAGATCGACGGCTCGAAGAGGTACTGCTCCCCGAAGTGCCGGATCGAGGTTCGGGATGCTCGGCGGGCATCGAAGTCCCGGTCGTGCCCGCAATGCGGAGTCTTGTACGTGCCGATCTCGTCGCGGCAGGTGTACTGCGACCGGATATGCGCGAACCAGGCGCACTCGGAGCGCATGATCGGCCAGGGGAACTCGCATTACAAGGACGGCAACAGCTACGCCGAGCACTTCCGGCAGATGCGTCCACTGATCCTGGAACGCGACGGGGACCAGTGCCGAGTGTGTTCGATACCGAACAGGCTCGTTCCGACGGGGCGCAGGGATGCGTTCCAGTGGAAATCCAACCTCGTGATTCATCACCTGAACGAGCTTCCGCAGGACAATCGCCCCGAGAACCTGATCACCCTGTGCAGCCCTTGCCACATGCGCCACCACAAGTCGGCTACGACACCGTTTCCGTGGTTCGCCACCTACACGGCGTCCGCGACACTGTCTACGACATCCAGGTGGAAGGAAACGGCAACTTCTTTGCAGAAGAAGTTCTCGTCCACAACTGCCTGATCGTTGACGACCCGATCAAGGACCTCGAACAGGCCCGCTCCGAGGTGTACCGGGAGCGAGCCTGGCGCTTCTGGCAGGCAGTCGCCGTTCCTCGGCTTGGCCCCGGCGCGAAGGCTGTGGTCATTCAGACCCGCTGGCACGAAGACGATTTCGCCGGGCGGCTGCTCGCGCATGACGGTGACGCGCGCAACGGCGGCAGGTGGAGGGTCGTCTCTATTCCGGCCATTGCCGAGGACGACGATGACCCCCTTGGTCGACGGCCCGGCGAACCGATGGTGTCGGCTCGCGGTGAACGGGATTGGGCGGCGATCCGCAAGGGCGTCGGGGAGTACGTCTGGTCCAGCTTGTATCAGCAACGACCTGCACCCGCCGAGGGCGGCCTGTTCAAACGCCTCTGGTGGCGCTACTACTCCCGGCTGGGCGACCGTATTCACCTCGGCAACCGGGTCGCGGACCTACGCGACTGTTGGCGGTTCGCAACAATCGACCTTGCGAACTCGACCCGCACCTCCGCCGACTACACCGTCATCGCCGCTTGGGCGCGCACTGTTGACGGTGACCTCGTCCTGCTGGACATGGTCCGGGCGAAGATCGGCGACGAGCAGCACTTCGCCCAGGTGCGTCCGCTGGTGGAGCGATGGCAGCTCGACACCGTGTTTGTTGAGGGTTCGCAGTACGGGACGACACTGGTCCGTGAGGCGGCAAACTCCGGCACCCCGATCACGGCGATTCAGGCGGAGCAGGACAAGTTCTCACGGGCGTTGCCGTACTCGGCGTGGGTGTCCTCGGGCCGGGTGTGGCTGCCCGCCGGGGCGATGTGGCTCGACACGTGGGTTGAAGAACACGCCTCGTTCCCGGCAGCCCGCAACGACGACACCGTTGACACGGGCAGTCTCGCCGTCCGGGTGGCGGTGACGAGGTGGAGCCCGCCACCAACTCGGCCACGACAGGAGTCGGGCGGCGACGACGGGCCCGACTTCAACACGGTGCCGCTGTAACGGCTGGGGGTGGCTGTGACCTCCCCAACCGCCCCGACCCGTCCGATCGGCGTCGTCGACTCCCACCAGTACGGCACCCTGGTAGCCGACGTCTACGAGAACATCCCGGACCTGCACTACCCGCTGTCCGTCGAGGTGTACTCGACGATGCGGCGGGACGGCCGGCTCGCCGCCGTCCTCAACGGCTACACGTTGCAGTTGCGGCGGGCGCAGTGGCAGTTGGACGGCGCCGGTTGCCGGCCGGAGGTGGTGCAGCTTGTTGCCGACGGCCTCGGCCTCAACGTGGCGGGGAGGGACAAGCCGACCGGGGCGAAGCGGCACGGCGTCAGTTGGAGTGAGCACCTGCGGGCCGCGCTCGGGCACCTGACGTTCGGCCATTTCGGGTTCGAACTGGTTGCCGAGATCACCGACGGCCGGGCGCGGTTGACGACCCTCGCGGAACGGCTACCGCAGTCGATCGCCGGCATCCACTCCGACCCGAAGACCGGCGCGCTGCTCGGGGTGGACCAGTCGACGATCCGGGGGCCGAAGAACAGTCCGCAGATACCCGCAGGCCGGCTTGCTTGGTACTGCCACGAACGGGAAGGCGCCGCCTGGCAGGGTGTGTCCCTGCTACGGCCGTCGTACGCCGCATGGCTGATCAAACGCGAGATGATCCGTGTCGCCGCCATCAGCAACCGACGCTGGGGTGCTGGCGTGCCGGTCGCCGAAGCACTCGCAGGCACCAACCCAACCCCGGCACAAATGGCCGAGGCCCAGGCAATGATGTCCGCCGCTCGTGCTGGAGACCAGGCCGGGGCCGCCGTGCCGCCCGGTTTCACGGCCAAGATTGTCGGCCTGTCCGGCAGTGTCCCGGACACGCTCGGGTTCATCGAGTGGCTGAACCGGGAGATGGCCAGCAGCGCCCTGATGCCGCATCTTGACCTCGGCCAGGGCGGCAACGGCGGCAGTCGGGCGCTCGGACAGGCATTCCTCGACTCGTGGACTCTCGCGTTGGAGTCGATCGCCGAGAACATCGCCGACACCGCAACCCGCCAGATCGCCGCCCGGATCGTCGAATGGAACTTCGGCGACGACGAACCGGTCCCGACCGTCACCATCTCCGGTGTCGGGTCGCGGCGCGAGGTGACCGCCGAGAGCCTGCAGCTCCTTCTGTCGTCCGGCGCTCTGGCCGCCGATCCGGCACTTGAGGCGTGGGTGCGGCGCGAATACCGGCTACCCGAGCGTGAAACGCCGACGAGCGCTGTCCCGGCCCCACCGCCGGCAGAGTCGCCCCCGACGGCCCGCACCCGACGTGCCCCCAAGACCTCACCAGACCAGCTCGCGCTACCCATCGGAGCCTCGTGATGAACACCAACGACTGGCTGGCGAAGCTTCCATCGCCGCTCGCCTCAGCGAACCCGGACGGGCCGCGCCAGTGGTACCGGATTCAACCCGCCGCGCAGGCTGCGGAGACGGGCAAGTCGGCCGACGAGGTGGACGTGTACGTCTACGGCGTCATCGGCGGTTGGTGGTCCGGCGTAGATGCCGCCACCTTCGTCCGCGAACTCCGGGACATCGACGCGAAGCAGATCAACGTCCACATCAACAGCGTCGGCGGCTCGGTCTACGACGGCAACGCGATCTTCCAGGCGCTCCGGAACCACAAGGCCCGGATCGTTACCTACGTTGACGCGCTCGCCGCCTCCGCCGCCTCCGTCGTCGCGATGGCCGGCGACCACCGGGTTGTCGCACCGTACGCCGAACTGATGGTCCACAAGGCGTGGGGACTCTGTATCGGCAACGACGACGACATGGAGAAGACCCGCGACGACCTTGCCCGGATTTCTCGCACCCTCGCCAAGGTCTACACCAACCGCTCCACCTCGGATGCGACCGTCGATGACTGGCTGGAGGTCATGCGGGCCGAAACGTGGTACGACGCCGACGAGGCAGTCGACGCGGGCCTCATGCACGAGGTGCAGGAAGACGCGGAGAAAACCACCCCTGACAACGGGGACGACGACGCGGCGGCGATGAACCGGTACGTGCTGGAGTTTTTCGGGCTCGCCGACCGGGTCGCACGACAGGCGATGACAAAGACCAAGTCCGCGTCCGACGACACGACGTGGACGACTCCACCTGTCGCTTCCAGCGAGATGTCGACAACCGCCCCGACTGTCGAGAAGGCAGACCCCGAACCCCCGGCCGCCGAGCCGGACCAACCAACCGAACCGAAGGAGGACCCTGTGTCCGACCTGACCGAACTCCGGTCGCGGCTCGGCCTGGCCGACGACGCCGACGAAACCGCCATCGTGGCGGCGCTCGACGCGCTCAAGGCGAAGGCCGAGGAACCGCATGAGCCGACCCCGGACCCGGAGCAGGAGAAGGCGATCAAGGCGCAGGCGGAGGAGAACACCGCCCTGCGCAAGGAAGTCGACCTGCTCAACAGCCGTATGGAAGCCGTCACGAACGAGCTGTCGGCGGCGAAGGCCGAGAAGGCTGCCGCAACCAAGAAGGCCGTCCTCGATGAGGCCGAGAAGCAGGGCAAGTTCCGGCCCGCCGACCGCGCCCAGTGGGAGACCGACTACGACGAGGCGCCGCAGGCCGTCACTCGCATGCTGGCGCGGATTGCGCCCGGCACCGCCGTTCCGGTGACCCCGCACGGCGAGGCGACGGACCCGGACACCAGCGACTCCGACGCCGACTGGGACCGCGAGTTCGCCCGCATCTTCCCGCCCGAGGCCGCTTCGGCGAGCAAGGAGAACTGAGATGGCCGACTACGCCCCGAAGTTCCTGTACGCCGACCAGATCACCTCCACCGCATCGGCGACGATCACCGGCGGTCAGGTGCTCGTCGTGTCCGGCAACGGGACCGTCGGCCCGGCCGGTGATGCCGCCGACATCACCGTTGTTGGTGTCGCCGCGATGGACGCCGCATCCAACGCCAAGGTCAGCTACTTTCCGCGCGGCAAGGTGCACGTCACCACCACCGCCGGTGCCGTCGTCGCCGGTGCCGGTGTGTCGGCCGGCGCGGCCGGGACGGTCGACGACGACGGCGGTTCGGACCCGATCCTCGGCGTGTTCCTGACCACCGCCGGCAGCGGCGAGAAGGCCGAGTGGATGGAGTTCTGACCGTCCGGTCGGACCTTGACACAACCCAACCCGCGCACCCCAACTTCAGGCCCTAGACGCCACGCGTCGGGGCCTTTCGCATGCCCGGGAGACGGGCAACCCTCTTGAGAGGACGTGACACGTAATGCCCGTTGCCTACCCCCCGGCGGCGCCGACCCTGGCCGGTGACCTGCTGACGATCGATCGGCTGCTGAAGTCGCCGACGCTGATCCGGCGTCGGCTTCAGACCCTCGGCGATCTCCGGTTCGTTGCCGACCAGATCCTCACCCAGCGCTTCCGCTCCAGTGGTGGGGCGGTCCTGTACGAGATCTCGGAGCCGATCTTCAACGAGCGGGAGATCGAAGCCGTCGCCCCCGGCAGTGAGTACCCGCGTGACACGCCGGTCCGTGGTGAGGCCGCGACCGCCGCCGTCTCCAAGTGGGGCCAGGCGGTCTTCCTCTCCGACGAGTCGATCAAGCGGAACGTGTTCGGCGGCACGGAGGTTGACCGCAGTCTGCGGAAGGTCGTCAACACTGTCATCCGCAAGGTGGACCGGATCACGATCGCCGCCGTCGCGTCCGCTGTCACCGCCACCCAGCCCGCCCAGGACGGCTGGGAGGGCAACGGGGCGCAGATGCTCCGTGACATCGAACTCGCGAAGGCGGAGATCGCCGACCTGGACATGGGTTACATGCCCGACACGATCATGATGTCGACGCAGAAGTACGCCCTCCTCGTCTCCGACGACAAGATCGCCACCCTGCGGCGGCGGGAGACCAGCGACAACCCCGTCTACTCGGGCCAGATCGAAGTCATCGCAGGCCTCAACGTCGTCACCACCTCGGCCGGGAACCTGCCGACCGACGACGTGTGGATCCTCGACTCCCGGCAGCTCGGCGGCATGGCCGACGAAACCGACGTCGACCCCGGCTACACCGTCGCCGAGATGGGCATCCAGGTCCAGTCGGAGCGGATCGCGAAGCGGGACGGCTGGGACCTGTGGGGCCGCCGCATCACCGTCCCGGTGGTGCAGGAGCCGGGCGCGGCGATCCGGATTACGAACACGGCCGGGTCCTGACCATGACCCAGTATCAGGTGGTGGGCCAGGTCGCCCACGTACGTACCCAGTCGCCGCAGGGTCCGATGACCCGGCTGCTGTACAAGGGGTCGCTGCTGCCGGACGACGTGTCGCCGGAGCAGATCCGGCACCTGCTGTCGGTGAAGCTCATCGCCCCGTTCGGCGGTGTCGGCGGTTCGGACCTGCCCGGTGCCGCGCTTCCCCCGCCGATCGCCGGCCAGGAGTCGGCCGACGACGCGGACACCGACGGCGGGAACACCGACGACAACGGCGGAGGCGGGCCGCAGGGCGGCGGCGGGACGGAAGGGTCCGAGACACCGTTCGACGACCCGGATCGGACCGCCGCCAGGTCGAAGCTGCCCACCGACGGCAGCCTCCCGGACGGTCGGGCCGCCCACGCGGTGTGGGTGGAGGCGGCTGTTGCGCGCGGTTACGCCTACGAGGCCGCCCGGGGCACGGCGAAGCCGGAGCTGATGGACCTCCTTCGCAACCAGCAGCAGTAGGTGCGATGTCGGGGGTGCCGTCCGTGCCCGGCACCCCCGTCCGCCTGGTCGTCCTCGGTAACCCGCGCCTGGAACGGTCCTGGAAGAACTGTCTCGTTCATGCCGCGCTGGGGCTTGGCTGGCATGTGAAGGTGCTACAGGATGACGCCGTCAACGCCGGCCGGGTTGTCGCCGCATGCGAGGGCGCAGACCTGCTGTTGTGGGCGCGCACCCACGGGCACTCCCCGGGCGGGGACGTGGAGTCGATGTGGCGGGCCGTCGAAGCCGGCGGCACGAAGACGGCGGCGGTGCATCTGGACCTGTACTGGGGTGTGCCGCACCGGCAGGCGCAGATCGGCCGGGATCCGTGGTGGCGGGCGCAGCACGCCTTCACCGCCGACGGGAACCCGGAGCACCGCGCTCTGTTCGAGCGGCGCGGGGTCAACCATCACTGGCTGGTGCCGCCGGCCGCCGACCGGTACGCCCACCCGGGCCGGTACCGCACCGAGTTGGCCTGCGATGTGGTGTTCGTCGGCTCGTGCGGGCGAGCACACGATCAGGTGCGGCGGCGAATGCTCGACTGGGCCGCAGACCGGTACGGCAGCCGGTTCCGCTGGCTAGGTCGGGGCGGTCGGGCCGGGATCTGGGGCCAGGATCTCGCCGACCTGTACGCGTCCGCCAAGGTCGTCCTCGGCGACTCGGTACCGAACCCGTACTACTGGTCGGACAGGGTCAGCAACACGCTCGGCATGGGCGGGGTGCTCGTGCATCCCGAGGTGGACGGGCTCGCCGACCAATACGGTGCGGCAGTCGGGACGTGGCCACGCGGCAACCTGACCGCTCTCGGCGACCTTGTTGACGGGCTGCTTGACGACCCGATCCGCCGGTCGTGGATGCGGGGCGCTGGCGCCATGACGGTCCTGGACCGGCATCTGTGGCGGCACCGGCTGCCGGAGATCGTCCGCGTCTGCGGTGTCCGGTGAACGCTCGACTGCTGGTCATCGTTCCGACCCGGGGCAGGCCGCACAACATTACCCGGCTGTGGCAGGCGTGGCGTGCGACGAGCAGCGGAAACGCTGACCTGCTCGTAGCGGTCGACGGCGACCCGACCAACCTTGGCGCCTACGTGGCGACGGGTGCGCCGTGGGTGGTGCACGCCCGGTGGCAGGGCATGATCGGCACCCTCAACCAGCGGGCCGTCGAGCACGCCGACAGCTATGACGCGTTGGCGTTCTGGGGCGACGACCACTGCCCCCGCACTCCCGAATGGGATCGGACGCTGCTGGACGCGCTCGACCGGCACGGCCCGGTCGGGTTCGCCTACGGCAACGACCTGCACCGGAGGGCGGACCTTCCGACCGCCGTGGCGATGACCTCCACCGTTGTGCGGACCCTCGGCTACATGGCCCCACCCACCCTCGGGCATCTCGTCTGCGACCGCTGGTGGCTGACCGTCGGCCGCCGACTTCGCCGCATTACCTACCTGCCCGACACGGTCATCGAGCACCTGCACTACCGGGCCGGCAAAGCGGTCAAAGACGACGGCTACCGGCAGGTGAACTCCCGAGCCCAGTACGAGCGGGACCGGGACGCCTACCGCCGGTACATCAACCGTGGCCACCTTCGCCGAGACGTGCGAGCCCTGCGAGCTGTCGCCGAAGGAGGTCCGGTGCCCGACCAGCCGATTTCAAGCCTGCCGAGCATGTTCGCAAGGCTGGGTATGCCGGTCGCGTGGACTGACGCGTTTCCCGGGCTGCTGTCCGCCGTACAGGTAACGCCGCGCGGGGTGGTGCAGGTCGGTGCCCATCGGGGCGAAGAGGTCGGCTTGTTTCGACAGGTGGGCTTCGAGCCGATCGTGCTGGTGGAGCCGATCCCGCCGCTGGCCGAAGCGTTGCGCAAGATGCCCCGCGTAACCGTGATCGAGGGAGCATGCGCTTCGACTCCCGGCTGGCGCCGCTTCCACATCACCGAGCAAATGAAGTTCTCTTCGCTCTATCGACCCACCCGCAAGTCGGTGGAGGTTTACGCGAAGGTCACAGTGCATCGTCTCGCGGACATCGTCGATGAGCGGGTCAACGTCGCGGTGGTGGATGTGCAGGGCGCCGAACTCGACGTGATTGACGGGGCGCCGCTCGACCAACTGGACCTGATTCTGCTGGAGACCCACACCAAGGTCATGTACGAGGGTGCGCCGCTGCACGACGAGGTGGTTGCCTCGATGCAGGGACGTGGTTGGAGGGTCGTCACCGAGTTCTGGCACGACCCGAAGGGCAAGACCCGCGACGTGGCATTCATCAAGGCGGACCGGTGACCGTCGCGGTCATCATGGCCGCCGGTTCCGGGCAGCGGTGGGCCAACTACGGCGGCACGCCGAAGCACCTCGCTGTCCTTGCCGGGGAGCGCCTACTCGACCGCAGTGTTCGCCTCGCCCGAGCGAACGGCGCCACTCGGGTTGTGGTGCTCGGCCCGGACGACGACCGCTACCGGGTGCCGGGCGCCGAACTCCACACCCCGCCGGTCCTGTCCGACGACACCCCGGGCCTCGGTGCGACGAAGTTCTTCAACACCCGCCCGTACTGGTCGGCGACCGACCGGACAGTGCTCCTGTACGGGGACGTGTGGTTCTCCGACGACGCCATGGCCCGGATCATGGGCGACGAGAGGCGGGAGTGGCTGCACTGGTGCCGGTTTGGGCCGTCCCGATTCACCGGCTGCCGCCACGGCGAATGCTTCGCCGTCACGTTCTGGCCGGAGCACCACGCGTCGTATCTCGCCGCGCTGGAAAGGACCGCCGCCGCGCACGCCGCCGGCACCATCAACCGGTCCGGCGGCTGGGAAGTCGCCCGAGCCATCCACGGCGTCCCCGACGCCCGGCTCCGCAAGCACAGGATGCACCCGCAGTACCAGATCATCGACGACTGGACCGAAGACCTGGACAGCCCCGCCGACTACGACGAGTGGGTGGCCCGGCGCGGCCAGCACACCGACGTCAGCGTCCTCGTCCCCTACCGGGGCGACGGCGGGCATCGGGACCGGGCGTGGGTGTGGCTGCGGAAGTGGTGGGCCGAACAGCACCCCACCTGGCAGGTCGTGTTGGGCAGTTGCCCGTCCGGGCCGTGGATGAAAGCCCACGCCGTCAACGACGCCCTCACCCGCGCCGATGGAGACATCCTCGTCGTCGCCGACGCCGACGTGTGGTGCGACGGGCTCACGCTGGCCGTGGACGCGGTTCGGGCCGGTGCGCCGTGGGCGGTACCGCACGGTCTCGTCCACCGGCTGTCGGAGCAGGCGACCGCTGCCGTCGTGGCCGGTGCGACTCCCGGGCCACGACTCGGCGGCTACGCCCAGCGTCCATACCAGGGCTACGAGGGCGGCGGCATTGTTGTTCTTACCCGCCACGCCTACCAGCGGGTGCCGCTCGACCCCCGATTCGCCGGCTGGGGCGGCGAAGACGAGGCGTGGGCGCTCGCCCTCGGCACTGTTCTCGGCCGCCGCTGGCGGGGAACCGCACCACTGTGGCACGCCTGGCATGAGCCGCAGAAGCGCCTCAACCGGCACGTCGGCAGCCAACCGTCCCAAGCCCTGCTGGTCCGCTACCAGTACGCGGCCAAAGACGGCAAGCGGGCCATGCGGAAGCTGCTGGCCGAGATCGTCGAGGAAGGAGCCGGAACGTGGCGCTCGTAGAGGCTGCTCTCAACCCTGCCGTGGACGCGGTCACCGGCCTGGCCGCCTACATGTCGCTGCACTCCGGCAACCCCGGCTCCAACGGCGCCAACGAACTGTCCGGCGGCAGTCCGGCGTACGCCCGGCAGCAGTTGTCGTGGGCGGCGGCAGATGACGGCGAGGCGGCGATCACCGGTACGGAGACGTTCAACGTGCCGGCCGGCTCGACGGTCGCGTACATCGGCTTGTGGACGGCCGTCACTGGCGGCACGTTCCTCGGCGCCGACGAGCTGGCGTCGTCTGAGACGTACACGGGACAGGGTGTGTACGAGGTGACCGCCGCAACCCTGACCGCCACCTGACCCGGGGCCGGTCGTGCCGCTGATCGACACGCTTACCGACGACTTCGAAGCCACCTCGGTCGACACCGTCAAGTGGCCAGGAAACTACGGCGGGATCTCGCAGACCGGCGGCCGGGGTCGGGTCGACTGCGCGGTCGCCTACTGGTCGGGGTGGAAGAGTGCCGCCGCCTACACCCTGACCGGGTCGGTATGCGGCGGCCGGTTCTGGCCACCGGCGTCGGCTGGGGCGACGACCACCGCCTACATGTCAATCTTCGTCACGACGACGACTGCCGGCACCGATGCGGGGTTCAATATCGATGTCCAGTCGGGGTTCATGGGCATCCTGCTGCGGGTGGGGTTCTCCGACAGTGCACCCGTCTTCGTCGCCTACAGCCCGACGGATCACGCGTGGCTGCGGGTACGGGAGGACGGCGGCAGCCTGCTGTGGGAGGCGTCCCCGGACGGAGACGCGTGGACAACCCTCCGGTCCGCGACCACCCCGGCGTGGGCGTCTGATCCCGACCTGGCGCTGCTCATCGAGTGCAAACGAATCGACGGGTCGGACAACTACGGCGAGATCGACAACATCAACCTGTACGCGACAGCACCCGAGGAGCACTCCGGGACTGCCGCCTACGGGCTGGCCGTCGACCCGGCCGGGTCTGGCCGCAAAACCACCTCAGGTGATGCCGCGACCGGCCTCGTTGCCACGGTCGGCGCGGGCGGACGGAAGCACACGAGCGGTGTTGCCGTTGTCGGCCTCACACCTGCCGTCGGCGGATCAGGTGCCAAACAGACGTCCGGGGCTGCCGACGTCGGTGTGACTGTCGCCCCGGTGGTGTCGGGCCGGAAGCAGACCGACGGCGGGTTCGCCACCGGCCTGATCCTCGGTCCGGCTGCGACAGGTCGGAAACGCGCCGTCGGGACCACGACCGCGAGCCTCGCAATCGCACCCAACGTGGTCGGGCGCCGGAAGGGCCGCGCGACCGTAGCGGCCGGGTTGGTGGTCGACCCGGCCACGGTCGGCCGGAAACGCGGTATCGCCGCCGACACGATCGGGTTCGGTGTTGCACTCGCCGCGACCGGCCGGACCCGCCGGACCGGTGTCTTCGCCGCCACTACCACCCTCGCTGTCGGGGTGACGTCCACGCGGCAGGTCATCCCCGGCACCCACACGCCGGGCAGCAGCCGGCCCGCCCTGACCGTCGGTGGTGACCGTCCCGCGCTCACCCCGGGCAGCACCGGGCCCGCATTGACCGCCGGCATCAGGGGGTGACGTGGCCAGCGACGTATCTGTCGGCGACATCGAAGCCCCGTACCTGGACGTGCGTCCGGCGGACGGCGGCACCACCGGTGTCCTGACCGTCACCGCCCCCGACGACACCACCACCGAACCTGCCGTCACGGCGGGCACCCCGTCCGACGGGGCGGTGCGACTCACCGCCAGCCCGGTCACGTTCACCCAGCCGGGTCGGTGGCTGCTCCGCTGGACGGTAACCGGCCTCGGCGCTGGGGCCGAAGACGCCACCGTGTACGTGGTGCCGTCACCGACGGCCGGCGGCCCGACGTGGTGGCCCGGCCGGAGTCGGGTCGCGAACTACGTGCCGCAGCGAACCCTAGTCCGCTCCCCGGCCAGCTACACCGAGTCCGGCGACACCTACGAGCTGACGTTCGACTCCACCACGCGGCCGACCGGGGTGGCCGTCGACCGGCTGATCGCCGACGGCGCCGCATGGGTGTCCACCCGGCTCACCCGGCCACTCCACGACAGCCTCCACGACGCCGCATCGGTGTGTGTCGCCCTGTACGCGGCGGCAGCGGTGGAGCGGGGCTGGCCGCACGACGACAACAGCTTGCAGCGGGCCACCGACCTTGAACGGCGTCTCGACCAGATGCTCGCCGACCTGGTGGGCGCGAACGACGACGCGTCCGGCGACGAAGACCCAGACGTGCCGCAAACCCACCTGTCCCCCGTCTACTCGTTCCCCGCGCCGGTTCCGTGGGGCGACGAGCATTTTCTGTAGGAGGCTGGCGTGGCGGTCAAGGTGCGCTTCAAAGCCGACCGGGCAGGCATCAACAACCTAGTCCGCTCCGACATGCTCCGGCGTGAATGTGAGCGGCGGGCCGAACTGGTCCGCTGGACCGCGCAGCAGATCGCACCCGTCCGCACTGGCCGCTACCGGGCGTCGATGACCGTCACCTCCGGCACCCGCACCCGAGGCGCCTACGCCCGCGTGACCGCGAACGCCCCTTACTCGGTGTATGTCGAGTTCGGGAATCGGCTCGGGGCGCCCCGGCAGCGGGTCATGCTCCGGGCGCTACAGGCAGCGCGAGGCTGACCGGTGTACGCCGACGTTGAGACGTTCCTCGCCGCCTGGCTAGGTGCCGCACTGGACATCAAGACGTGGGCTGATCCGGACCGTGACCCGGGCTGGCGGTATGAGGCGCCGCTCGCTCACATCCTGCGCGCACCAGGCGAAGGCGACGGGGCGTTGACGCTCGATTCGGCGCTGGTCGACATCGACGTATACGCGGTGAACGCCGACAACGCCCGCACGACCGCCGAGCGGATCCGGAAGGCGATCCGGGTCACCCTGCCCGGTCACACAACCTCGAACGGGGTGTCGGTGCAGGGCACGCAGACGACGATGGCGCCGATCTGGACACCGGACCCGAAGGTCAAACGCCGCTCCGCTACCTACCGGATCTTTCTGCACAACCCGGGCCTATGAGCGCCATTCAAAATGGCACCGAACCGGCCGGGTCGATAGAATCGAACACATAAACGAATAGCGCCCGACAGGCACTCGCGATGCCTGCCGGGCCGCCGACTACCTGACCTAACCAGGAGCCGACATGGACGACGGTACCACCACCACCACCGCATGCCTTGACTGCGGCGCCACGATCACCCGCAGGGTCGTCGGGCGAGGCAACCCGAAGCTCTACTGCGAGGATTGCGCGGCTACCCGTCGGAGGGACAGCACTCGCCGATACCACCAGCGCAAGCGCGCGCAGTGCCGTTCGGCACCGCAAGAACTGTTTTGCCGAGGCTGCGACGTCTCGCTGCGGAGGAACGAACACGGCAGGCAGCGCGAGGTTTGCGACGAATGCCGAAAGGCCGGGGCGCGGGAGTACCAACGGCAGTTGCGGGCGGCCAACCCTAGACCCGAGCGTGTCTTTCACTGCGAGATGTGTGGCGGGCAGATTGAGCGCAGGGGTAGGTCGGGCCTGCCCCGGTTTTGCATGACCTGCACTCCTGTAGCGCGCCGTGTTGCGGGGCGTCGCAATGACGCCAAGAGGCGGGAACGTCGAACCTGGCTTCGACACAACTCTCCGGACCAATTCGCTACGCAGTGCGACCGATGCGCCTCGCCGCTTAAGCGACCACGACGCCGATCCGAACGGCCCGCCCTGTGCTACCAGTGTTACCACGACGATGTCCACGCTCGCCTCCGAGCGGCGACACCCAGTAGGGCAAACACGACTTGCGTCGACTGCCGAGCATCGATTTCGCAGAAGCGGAAGGGTCCGGTTGCGCTTCGCTGCGCAGGGTGCGCAGCGAAGCAGTTGCGGTTGCGATGGAAGGTGTACGGGCGGAAGCATTGGCACATTCGACGCGCTCGTAAGCTGAGTCGACCCGTTGAGAAATTCAGCGCATCCGAAATTTTTGAGCGCGACGGGTGGCGGTGCGGAATCTGTGGCGCGAAGATTCGGCGTTCTCTAGCGCACCCGCATCCGATGAGCGTAAGCCTTGATCACAAGGTGCCGCTGTCTAAAGGCGGCGCTCATACGAGAGCAAACTGTCAGGCTGCCCATCTCCGATGCAATCTACGCAAGAAGGACGCAGTTGCTCCGGCGGGTGAGCAAATCCCGCTGTTCTAGTACCTAGCCCTACTCGGAGGCCCCTGTCACTGGCAGGGGCCTCCGGCGTTCCCGAACCCGTTACCCGGCGCGACCGCCGGGCCCTCGCCATGCGCAAAGGAGACTGACCGTGGCGGTCGACATCACCCTGATCAGGGCCTATACGAACGGATTGGTCGCGTGTAGCGACTTCGGCGTGAGCAACCTGGTGCTCCCAACGAACGGCACCACCCCGCTCTCCGGAGACTTCAACGAGGTTGGCGCTCTTTCCGAGGACGGAGTTACCGAGGCTACGTCGCAAGACCGGACTGACGTCTTCATCTGGCAGGGCAACGCACTTGCCCGCCGCATTCCCGGTCAATTCGTCAAAACTTGGACATTTGCGGCAGCGGAGACCAGCCTCGTGACACTGGGGGTCCAATTCGCGGGCTCGACCATCACGCAGACCGCCGAAGGCGTCACAATCGCCGAGAAGCCGCCCGCAACCGATATCCGTAACTGGGTGCTCCACGGCATCGACGGCACCCGCGCGCAGCGAATCGTTGTTCCGCTCGGAGAAGTCACCGAACGTGGCGACGTGGTCTGGTCGGCCGGCGGGATCACCGTGTATGAATGGACCCTCTCGGGTTACCTTGACGACGCGGATAACGTCGCTTATCGATACTACGTCGACGAATCCTTGGCCTCCGGCTCGTAGCCCACAAGCGGCGTCGGCGGGAGTTCCGTGCGGGTTGGCCCGCCGACGCCTACCCCAACCCGCGCAACAACCCGCAAGGAGCAACCCGCATGGCACGACTGCAAGTGCTGTACCTACCCGACCGGCAGTTCGGTCCGGAGGAGTTCGAGCGCCGCTTCGCCCTGGTCCTCGACGAACTCGACGGGCCACTGTCCGGCGACGAGCGTGTCGAACTCGACGCGTTCGTGCAGGAAATTGGCGCGGCTGGCGTGTACGGCACCACTCGCACCATCGACTGCGCCCAGGGCGACGACGGCGAGGTGGAGGAGATCGCTGCCCGGCTTCGCGAGCTGGTCGACGAGCGGATCGGAGAGACGGTGCAGGCGACGCTCGCCCAGCAGAAGCCGCCCGCCGAGCCGAAGCCGAAGGTGACCCGGACGTGGGGCACCGTCGATCGGGATCCTCGGGAGAGCATCCCCGGGTGGACGCCGGAGGCTGTCAATGGCTGACGTCGCCGATGAGTTCGACCTCGATGCCGCGTACGCCGAAGAGGTTCGGCCGCCGTTCCGCTTTCGCTGGGCCGGCGTCGCTTGGGAACTGCCGCACCTCGGCGACATGGACTGGCGTGCCGTGTCCCTCGCCGACGAGATGGACATCAATGCGATCAAGGAGCTGTTCCAACTCGCGTTCCCGCCCGAACGGGCTGAGGAGTGGGAGAAGGTTCGGCAGCCGACCCCGGCGATGATCCAACTGTTTCAGCGGTGGCTGGCGCACTCCGGGATGAAGCCGGGGGAAACGCAGGGCTCCGAGGACTCCTCCGAGAACACGGAGCCTGCATCGAAGCGGACCTCTCGCAGTACCACCGGATCCGGCTCTCGCGGGCGCTCTTCGGCCGCCCGGAAGACCGGCTCAGCGCGCGTCACCTCCTCGGCCTGATCCACCGTCTGCCGCGCGAGTCGGCGTTGATGCGGAAGCTCCGAGGTGCCGCCGCCGACTGGACGTTGACCGAGGTGCTGCTCGCCCGGCTCGATCACCGGCTGGCGGGAGCGAACTGGCAGCGAGGCGGAGGCAAGGGCGCCAAGCCGAAGTCGATCGAAATCCCCGGTGTGGGTGCCAAGCCGGCGAAGTCGCGGGCCGAGCGGGGCGAAGAAGCCGCGCAGAGGTTGCGGAACCTGGGGCTGATCTCGGCAACACCGGGACGCCGCCCCGGACCGCTCCCGGGTCCGACACCACCTGGTCGACCACCGCCCGCCGCCGAATTTCAGCGGGCGTTGGAAGACGAACTCCTTGCCCGCGAAATGCGGCTGGCGAACGAATCCTGACGGTCGGGGGAGGTCGCGTTGACCTCCCCCATCGTCGTCGGTGAAGTCGCCGTAGAAGTCTCAGCCTCGGCCCGGGGGTTGGCGAAGCAGCTCCGCGACTCGGTGGTCAAGGAGTTCAAGGGTGCCGGGATCGACAAGGCGCTGACTGACGCCCTGTCGAAGCGGAAAATCAAGGTTCCGGTTGAACCTGTCGTTGACGACCGGACCGCGCCGACCAGTCAGACGCCGAGCGCCCCTCGGACGTCACGGGCTCCGCGCACCCAGGCGCCGGACCCGGACCCATTGCTCCGCGCATTCCAGCAGGACGTTCAGCGGCAGCTACGCGCCCTCGCGCGCCAAGCCGTCAAAATTCCGGTTGAGCCGGACACCGACGAGCTTCGGCAGGGCATCTCTGACGCCCTCGCCGAGGTGCGCCGGACCGCGAAGGCGGAAATCCCGGTCGAGCCTGCCGGCCGGCAAGAGTACGAGCGGAACCTCCGCACGCTGCTCGTCCAAGTCTCGGAGCGGGTACGCCTGTCCCTGCCCGCACCGGAGATCAAGCCACCGAAGCCGGTCAAGGTGCCGGTTGAGGTTGAGCCGCTGACGAACGCCTTCCAGCAGGATGTGCGCCGCCAAGTCGCCACGCTGGCCCGTTCGGTGCAGGCGAACATCCCGGTCACCGCCGACACCGACGGGCTACGTCGTCGTCTCGGTGCGCAACTGGCCGAGATCCAACGGCAATCGCGGCTGACGGTGCCGACGGAGCCGGGCGCCCGGCAGGCGTACGAGGCGCGGTTGCGGGCGATGCTCGCCTCGGTACAGCGGTCACTGCCGCCAATCCGGCAGGACGTACGCGTCAACGTCGATCGGTCGTCGTTGCGCAGCACCACCGCCACCCTGTCGAGACTCGGCAAAACGGCTGGCGGACTCGTCAAAGTAGCTAGCGCGCTCGGTGCGATCGGCGGCGCGGTTGCGGCAGGAGCCACCGCATTGGCGGGTCTGGCGTCGGTCGCTGGTGGGGCGATTCAACTGCTGGCCGGGTTGGCGGCGGCGGCGGTCGCCGCATCCGGGGCGCTGCTCGCCCTGCCCGGCGGGCTGTCGATCGCCGCCGTCGGCGTCGGCACACTGGCCCTTGCGGCCGCAGGCATGTCTGATGCGTTCAAGGCGGCAGCGGAAGACGGCGCGAACCTCAACGAGGTGGTCAAAGACCTAGCCCCGTCGGCGCAGCAGTTGGTGCGACAGGTTGTCGCGCTGCGGCCAGCGTGGGAGGCAATGCAACGCGCCGTCCAGCAGTCGTTGTTCGCCAAGGTGGCCAACGACCTGCACCGGCTGTCGAGGTTGACGCTGCCGACGTTGCGGGCCGGGTTCGTCGACGTCGCCGGGGTCCTCAACACCCAACTCCGGGACGCCCTGGCCGAACTGTCGACGGCGAACACCCGCATCCGGCTGGCCGAGATCTTCGAGAACGCGAAGGGTGCGATCGACAACCTGACCGTTGCCGTCCGTCCCCTCATCCGGGCGCTCGCGGACGTCACAGCGGTTGGCGCCGGGATTATCCGGGAGCAGACGACCGGGCTGGGTCGTCTGATTGCCGACGTGTCTGCCCGGCTGTCGGAGATGGCGGAGTCCGGCGAACTACGGACCCTGATCCTCGACGGACTTGAGGCGATCCGGCAGTTCGGTGCCGCCGCCGCCGACGTGCTCGGAATCGTCAAGGGCATCTTCGCCGCCGCCCCCGTCGGCGGTGGCCTGTTTGCCCTACTTGACCAGCTCAACACGCTGGTCAACTCAGTGCAGGGGCAGTCGGCACTGTCCACCTTGTTCACGAACCTTGCCGAGGTCGGTCGGGCGCTCACCCCCGTACTGCTCGCGGTCGCGCAGGCCCTCGGCCCGGTGTCGGCGGCTATCGCGGACATCGCTGTGGCGTTCGCGCCCACACTCGTCACGCTGGTGCAGTCCCTCGGCACCGCCCTAGCATCACTGGCGCCCGGGTTCATCGCCCTGTCCCCGCTCGTTGATGCCCTATCCCGTGGTCTGCAACCACTCGCGGACATCCTCGTCGACCTTGTCGTCGGCGCCGCACCAGGGCTGACCGCGTTCGTGGACGGATTGGTTGTCGGGTTGCGGGCGTTGGCTCCGGCAGCACAGCCGGTCGGTGAGGCGTTGGGCGCGCTCGGCCGGGCGCTCGCACCGCTGCTACCCGTCCTCGGCACCCAACTCGCGAACGTGTTGACGGTCGCCGCCGGCCTTATCGCGGTCGTCGGCACCGAACTGACTCCGCTGATCGAGTTATTCAGCTCGCTCGCGACGACGATGGCGCAGGCGTTGCTGCCAGTCCTCTCCCAGCTTGCCCAGCAACTGCTGCCGATCCTGGCGCAAGCCGGCGTGCAGATCGCGGAGGCGTTCGCACCGCTGATCCCGGTCATCGCCCAAGTGGCGGTGATCCTCGCCCAACAGCTCGCCGCCGCCCTGCCAACGATCATCGAAACCGTACGGCAGCTAGTGCCGATCCTCGTATCGCTTGCCACCACCCTCGGTCAAACGCTCTTGAGCGCCCTCGTGCAACTGCTGCCGCATCTACCGTCGCTGATCCAAAGCGGTATCCTGCTCGCCGTCGCGTTCGTGCAACTACTGGCGGCCGTGTACCCGATCCTGCCGTCACTGATCCAACTCGCGACGCTAGTAGCGCAGGCTGCCATCAGTTCCGGTGTCCTCCGGTCCGCGATCATCGTGATGACGGTGGCGATCGTCGCCGCCACAAACACAGTTCGTCTCATTGTCGGTGCGATCAACCTGCTAAGGGCGCCACTAGACGCCGCAGCAGCAGCGGCAGGCAGGATGGGCGCCGCGATCCGAGCCGGGGCCGCCGCCGCGCAGAACGCGGTCAGGGCACTGCCGGGGCAGATCCGCTCCGCGATCGGTGACACAGGCAGAATCCTGTACAACGCGGGCCGGAACGTCATTGACGGCCTAATCAACGGCATCCGCTCGAAGTTCGGCCCGCTGGCGGGGGCCATGGGTCAAGCGGCCCAACTCGTCAAGGACTACTGGCCGTTCAGTCCGGCCAAGCGGGGCCCACTGTCGGGACGGGGGAACCCTTACTACTCGGGCCAGTCCATCGTCAAATTGTTGGCCGGAGGTGTCCGCAGCAGCCTGCCAGATGCCACCGCAGCCGCAGCCGATCTCGCTACCGCATTCACCCTTGACCACTACCCGATCTCGGCCTCCCTCGCCGTCCCTGACCCCGTCGTTGACACTCGTTCCCCCGACTCGGCGGTGTTGGCATCTGCGATCAAGTCCGCACTCCAGGGCGTCACCGTGCAGATGGACGGTCGCACCGTCGGCTACCTGACAGGTCGGGACGCCGGAATCCTGGCAAGGAGTTGAGGTGTCATGGCTGTCGACCTGCGGTTCGTTGACTCGATATCCGCATCCGCCGACACCCGCCTCGATTTGCGGGTTGCCCCACTGCGTGTGCACGCCGACACGACATTTGGCATGCCAGAGTTGCGCCGATCGGCAGTAAGCACGCTACTGACGGACGGCGAGCGGTATCCGGCAGCGGCGTACAACAACCGGATCATCACGTTGGTGGTTGTGGTTCTCGACGCCGATGCTGATGAGACCGCCGCTGCCCTGCAACTGCTCTACCGTGAGCTGGATCGGCCGCAGAACGTCCTCCGGTTCCAGCCCGGGACTACCGCACCGGTTTTCTTCCGCACCTTCCGGGGGGGACCGTCTGCGGTGGTGTGGGATGCGACACGGCGGATAGTGACCGCTCAAATCCCGGCCGAGCCGTTCGCGGTCGGGCTGCCGGAGTCGAGCGGCGCGCTGACGGTCTACAACGACCCCGGCCTGCCAGGGCCGGACCTGAACGCCAACCCGTACTTCGAAACCAACGCAAGTTCGTGGACTGGTGTCGGCGGGACGGTCGCCCGGTCCACCGCTCAGTTCCATGAGGGAGCGGCGAGCCTGCTGCTGACCCCGGACGGGGTCACCGCGACGGTGGAGGCCCGGTCGGAGATAGTGCCGGTCGCGGTCGGCCAGCGGTACCGGGCGAGCGCGTGGGTTCGGTGCTCGTCCGCCCGCAACATCACCCTGGCCCTAGTGTGGCTCACCGCACTCGGCACTACCAACGGTTCCGCGCCGACAAGTACGGTCGCCGTCAGCGCCAACACCTGGACTTTGATCGAGTTCGAGCGCAGCGCGCCCGACCTCCCCGGGATCACGACCCAGGCCCGGATCGCGATCAGCCTGTCCAGCACCCCACCAGCCGGGCACACCACATGGATCGACGAGGCCCGACTCCGGCTCGTCGGCGCTGGCGGCGGCATGTACGCCGACCTGCCCGACATCCTCGGCGACGTCGAAACGCCGCTGCGGGTCACGATCCCGCAGGGCGGCACCCTGCTCGACACCAACCAGATGAGCCTGATGGCGGTCCGCCGCCGGGGTACCCCGGCCGGGGCTCCGGTGCTGTTGCAGGCGGAGTGGCTGACGCAGGGCGGCGGGACCACGGTCCAGACCAACTCCAGCGACGCGTCGGGGCCGGGCGGCAACTACAGCCGGTGCACCTTCGCGTCGGTGGACCCGCGTCTGAGCAGCGACGTGTGGCCGCTGATGGACACCCCGGACGTGCGCGGCCGGTACCGGGTCTTGGCCCGCATCCGCACCACGGTCGCGACCGACGTCATCTACGCCACGATCAGGTGGGGGCTGAACGCGTACATCGGCGGGCTGGCGGAGACGTCGGTCGGCTGGGACGGCACCGCCGGGTCGACCGCGTGGCGAATCGTCGACCTCGGCCTGATTTCGTTCCCGTCGGGCGCCGACCCGGGCGTGGACGGGCTCACAGGGGTGCCGCTGCCGGCTCGGGGCCAGTTCCTCCGCCTTGACGCCCGCCGGCAGAGTGGCAGCGGCAACCTCGACATCGACTACCTGCTGTTCGTGCCCGCCGATGACCGGCTGCTCGTGGTCGAGTGGAACGACATCGAGAACAGCAGTGGCGGCGACGTCGTCATCGACTCCACCACCGAGACGGTGTACGGCATCCGTGACGGGGTGGTGTACGGCGGGGGCATCCCCCCGGCGATCACCGGATGGATGTACGCCTCCCCGGGCACCCCGAACCGGCTGTACTGGCTGCGGAGCGTCGGGCCGTTGTCGTTGGACGACATCACCAACCAGACGTCGTTGACCGTCGAGTACCTGCCGCGTTACCTCTATGTACGTCCGGTGGCGTCGTGAGCCTGACCCTGCCGCTGGCGGTGCGGCTCGCCACGTCGGCCGGGGACGTACACATCACCCGCCGACTGCACGACCTGTCGTTTCGGATCACTGCCCCGGGCGGCTTTGCCAGCATCACTATGAGCCTGCACGAGCCGATCACCAACCAGCCCGACTGGTTGCAGTACTACGCCCGCGCGTATGTCTACGACCAGCGCACCGGCGCGGTGTTGTGCGAGGGCCGGCTGGAGGATCCCGGCAGGTCGGCGGGCCCGGACGGGCAGATCTGGGATCTCGTCGCGGTCGGCCCGGCCGCGCACGCCAAGGACCGCAACGTGCCGCTGATCTACGTCGACCGGCAGATCGAGCAGACGGCGTGGCGTCAGGCGGACCTCACCGGATCGCAGTCCAAGGGCAGCGTCGGCACCGGAGACGGGACCTCCAACGCGACCACGATGCGGTTGCAGTGGGACTCCGGCCAGTCGGTGCAGCCCAACCACGTGCTGACGGCCCGGTACAGCCGGCTGGTCGACACCGGCCAGTGGGTGGCCAGGGCGGGCACCTCCCACATCGAGGGCGTCGCGTCCTCGGTGCTCAAGGTCGAGATGGTGTCCCGCCGTCTCAACGGCTACGTCGGCACCGGCTCCGACGCGACGCTGGAATCCGACAACTGGGCCACCAGCTCGCAGTCTCTGCTACAGCGGTACGGGGACGAGCACACCGACCGTTTCAACGCGGTTGATTTGCGGCTGCGTCAGGGGAACGCCAGCGCGGTGACCTCGGGCGCGACGTACTACACCAACCTCACCAACACCCACGTCCTCGGCTCGCGCTACCTCAAGACCGGTGCCGAGAAGACCAGCGGCTACGTGACCAGCACCGTGCTGGCCTCCGACGTGGTGGAGGATCTCCTCGGCCGGCTGCTGCCCCTCTACGACGGCACCACCGCCCGCGTTGACGCCACCTCGCACACGATCGAGCAGCTCGCCTACCCCGACGGCATCGATCCGGCCGGGGTCCTCGATGACCTGATGCGCCTCGAACCGGCGTACCTGTGGGAGGCGCTGGAGTCGAACTCGGCCGGCAAGCACCGCTTCAACTGGCGAGCCTGGCCGACCGACGTCCGGTACGAGGCCGACGTGTCGGACGCCGGCTACGACGCGCCCGGCTCGGCGGACGGGCTCTACAACGCGGTCACGGTCCGCTGGCGGGACATTGACGGCGCCTCCCGCACGACCCGGGTCACCCAGGATGTTCCCGCGCTGACCGCCGCCGGGCTGACGCGGGAACCGAAGCCGATCGACCTCGGGGATGAGACCGGGTCGGTGGCGGACGCGACCCGGGTCGGGCAGCAGTTTCTGGCCGAGCATCGGGCGGCCCCGAACGCCGGCCGGCTCCGCCTGGCGCGGCCGGTGCTGGACCTCGACGCGGGCGTCCGGGTGATGCCGTGGGAGGTCCGGCCCGGCTACCTGATCCGGGTGCGTGGGGTGCTGCCCAGACCGGACGCGCTCAACGCGACGACCAGGGACGGCGTCACCGTTTTCAAGATCGCATCGACGGAGTTTCGGGCCAGCGACGCCACCGCGACGTTGGAACTCGACTCGTACGCCCCGTCGACCGCGAGGGCGCTCGCCGACCTGCTCAACCGGCCCGTAACCCGCCGCCGCTAGCGATCCAGGAGGACGTCGTGGGCACTCGCGGTACCGCGTGGAAGACCCGCGCGACGACAGCCATCACCCGATTCCGGGCGGCCGACGACGGTACCGCCGGGGCGTACGCGTACGCGTCGATGGCGGAGGCGTGCGGCCGGGTCTACGGCTGGGGCCACACGTGGACGACCACCTACTTCAACACCGTCTACAACCTGCGCAATCCGGACGGCGGATGGGGGTTGAGCAGGGCCTATGACGCGTTCGGCGACGGCAGCGTCAACGACCCGCAGACGACGTACACGGTCACGCTGGCTGACCACGTCGGCATGCCGCTCCTCGCCGGCTACCAGGCTGGTGTCGTCCCGAAGGCGCGCGTGCAGGGCATCGTCGACATGCTGATGGCGATGCCCCGGGTCCCCGTGGATCGCGGGCAGTGTGTCGCGTACTCGACCCGGGCCGACGACGCGCAGCCCGGCTACGAGGTCCACAACGTCAGCGCGGGCGTCGGCTACTTCTTGCACCGGGCGGGAGCCCTCGGTCTCGGTGCGACCGGCATGCACCGGCTGATCACCGACATCAGCATCCACCAGGTCGACGCCTACCGGACCGCCGACATCTGGTGGCCGTACCTCGCCGACGGACCCAACCAGGACCCCGACCACCAGGCGTACTCGGCGCAGAGCATGTACCCGATCGCGTACTGGGTGGGCCGGGAGGCGATTTACAAGCTGATGACGACCGCGTACCCGGACGACCCGATGTCGCCGCTGGCGCACATGCGGCTGGTGTCGACACCGGGCGGGGTCGCGTCATGGTCCCGCACCCACGGATCCCCGATCACCCTCTGGGGGGAGCTGGGCGACCAGTGGTTGGCCGAGGCCAGCGCGTTCATCACTAATCCGCCGGGCGGCTACCCGCTGACCAGGCTGGCGCAGGCGGCGCTGTTCTGCGCCCGGAACTCGGGGGTGAGCTGATGCCGACATACGCCCAACTCCAGGCCGAGTCGTGGTGGGGCCGGGAGGTCGTCACCCCGGAGATGGACTGGCTTGGTGACGAGCTGTGCCGGCGCACCGGACGGCCCCGGGCAGCGGCCGGGACCAAGGGCGACCGTTACCACCTGTCCGGCGGACACCGGTCGCAGGAGTGGATCCTCAAGTCGCGCTACTGCACATCCCGCACGTACACGGTTCAGCCGGGGTTGACCGCGACGCAGATGCGGCACGTCGCCGCGTTCGACTTCACGCCCGGCAGCGTCGAGCGGATGATCGCCCAGTGTCGGCGGCTGATCGCGGCGATGAAAGCGGGACGGCTCAACGAAGTGCTCGCGATCTACGGGAACGTGGACGGCGACCGGGTGGTCGACGGGTGGGACAACGTCCGCGACCGGGCTGCGTCCAGTGACAGCAGCCATCTGTGGCACTGGCATCTGACCTTGGACCGGCGGCACTGCGCCGACCGGTCGCTGATGGAGCGGATCCTCGCGGTCGCGCTCGGAGAACCGACGGAGGAAGACGTGGACGACGCCACCATCGCGAAGATCGCTCAGGCGAGCAGCCGGGCGGTACACAACCAGGTGCTCGGCAAGAGCGGCCCGAGCATCGGCACCGCCATGCAGCTCATGCTCGCCAACCAGCAGCGGCTGCTCGGCGAGGACTGGGTCGACGAGCAGCAGATCATCGACGGGGTGTTGGCTGGGCTCGGGTCCCGGGATCTCGACGACGCGGCCACCGCACTCCGGGCGGCTTTCGGGGACCGGCTGCCGGAGCTGCTGGCCAAGCTTACCCAGAGCTGACCACCACCACCATGACCGTACGGGAGCGTCACCATGTCGTCGTGGGTCCGGAATCTGGTGATGCTCGTCGGGCTCGGCACATGGGTCGGCGTCGTCGTCGCCTACCTGTTTCAGGGCAAGCTGCCTGACGCCGCCATCTTGGGTGTGCCCGCTTTCCTTGTGCTCGCTCTCGCACCACCGCTGCCGAATCGCAGCAATCAGGAGCCATCTGCGGCGGCTCCTCCCCCCGCCACCGCCACCGCAGCCGAGGAGACAACGCCGTGAACGTGAGTTACGGCCTACAGGCACTGCTTTGGTCCGCCGCACTGGCCGCCGCCGGGTTGGCGATCCGCCCGCTGCTTCGCGGCCGGAAGGAGGACCGGTGAGCCGGAAGATCGTCGGCGCGTTGGACAGCCGGACGGCAACCCGGGCGGTGCAGCTTGTCGCCGTCGTCGCCCTCCTCCTGTCGATCTATATCGGGATTGAGCAGCGACAGTTGACGGCCTGTCTCGCCGAGTACAACGAGGCCAACAACCGGGTGACCGCCGCCCGCTATCAGGCGGCCGAGCAGGACCGGCAGGCGCAGGACGCGATGTTCCGGGCTGTCGCCGACGACCCGCGATCCGCGCTCGGGCAGATCCGCCAGTACACGGAGTTACGGGCGCAGTCGGACGAGCAGCGGCGTCAGAATCCGCTGCCGTCACCACCGTCGCAACGCTGCTGACCTGCGGTTCTGTCGTTTCCTTGCATTCTCCGGCCCGGAATTCAAGTTTCCGGCCGTTTCCTTACATTCCCCCCGAGGAGGGGTCATGATCCAGAAGTACGGTAAGGCCCTCGCCGCCGTCGCTGGTGCGGCGCTCACCATCGCCTACGGCGCCCTGTCGGGTGACCAGCGCATCGAACCGGACGAGGCGGTCCAGATCGCCATCGCCGCCGCCACTGCTGTCGGCGTGTATCTGGTGCCGCTGGTACCTGAGTACCGGTGGGCGAAGACCGCTGTCGCCGCCGTCCTCGCCGTGTTGCAGGTGCTCGCCACGGTGATCCTCGGCGGGCTCGACTCGAACGAGTGGATCGCGCTGCTGCTCGCCGCCCTGACGGTCCTCGGCGTGGGTGTGACCCCGGCCGTGTCGGACAACGGCGTCGCCAACACCCAACCGCGCACCATCGACGGCGAGACGGCCTGACATGGCGGTCGTCATCCTGCTGCTGCTCGTCGCCGCCGTCATCCTCGCCGCAGCGCACGCGTTCGGGGCCGGCGGGCGGGTGCATCTCGGCTGGCTCGCTGTCGCCTGTGTCATCGCCGCCGTGTGGGCGCTACCCGCCCTCACGGCCGTCTGAGACCACCCCTCACACCCCCCGAGGGGAGGAAACCGGCGCCCGAAATCCTCGCTCCCCAGCCTGGTACGGCGCCCTCCACCGCCCCCACCCGCCTTCCGTGGTCTACCCCATCGGGGCCACGCAGGCGGGTGGGGGCGGCCTTTCTGTGTCCGGAGCACGACACGCCCCTCCCGTGCCGTGCCCGGTGCGGGTTGAGTTGCCCGGCAGGGAGGTGCGGCAGCGTGAACCATCGAAACGGACCGCCGCCGCCGAGGCGGGGCACGTGGGGTGCCAGCCAGCCACTACCGCGCCGGTTCACCGGCCGCCGGGTGCTGCTCTGGACAGGGGTGACGGTAGCCGTCGTGTTCGTGGGCCTGCCGCTGCTCGCGTTGACGTTCCCCGTCGGCCCGATCGTGGCCGTCTTCGTCGCCGTCTTGATCGTCCGCCCGTGGGCGAACAGTCGGGAAGCGAAGAGGAAGCGTCGAGAGCGAGAGTGGAGACGTCGGGCCAGGCGATAGCGGGCTCTAGTAGTGATCAGCGAGCGGTCGGCTCGTCCGGGTCAATCCCGCGCTCGACCAGCCACTCCCCCAGCTCGCCGATGTCCCGAGGGTGACGCTGCGGCGCCGACGCGACCCACGAATCCGACACCCGCCACACCAGCACCCGGCCGTCCGGCCAGATCTCGATCCGCCACCGGCAGCGCTCGACGTCGTACGGGGTCAGCCACACACGCACCTACGGGACTACCCGCCGAGGTGCAATTCAGGCCGCCCGTAGATCCAGCGGCGTGACCGGCCCGCCCGGATACGGCACCAACTCCCCGGCCCGCGTCCGCTCCGCCCACGTCAGCATCCGACAGGCTCCGTCCGGCCCGCACTGCGCACACCGGCCCGACCCCGACACCCGGGCCACCGGCTCATGCTGCGCCACCACCAGATCCGCACCGATCCGCAGCGCCGTCCACGACGTCACCGACCCCCCACCGCCCTCCACAACGCCTCCACCGACGCCAGCAGCACCACGCACGGCTCCGCGCAGTCCCGACACCCGACACGGTGGCCGGCGAGCCACACCATCCGGTCATCCACGCGCGGCTCATCCGGCAACACCCGCGCCACCCGCAGCAGCACATACTCACTCGGCATCCGGCCCTGAGCGTGTGACCACTCCCCCGGGGCGAGGTACAACCGCCGTCCGACCAGCAGGTGCGGGTCCGGAAGCGCCGGTGACGACGGAATGATGTGGGCGGGACGTCCACGGTCCCCGCCCGGCTCGGCGGGGAAGCGCCGGGACCGGTTGCGTCGCCGCTCGGTCGGCTGGTCGTCGGGCAGCGGGTCGGGGAGGTTGGAGCCGTAGGCGCCGGCCATGCCGAGGTAGCTGGAGGCGGGCACGGCCACATCTCCCGGGTCGGCCGGCACATGTGCCCGCCACGACCATCCCCACCAGCCCACGGACACCTCCCGAGAGTGTGTGGTGTGCGGCGGCCGGGTGCTGGGGATGACCCGGCCGCCGCACACCATCGAGGGGCTGCAACAGTCCGCGCCCTCCCCGGCAGCGAACCGTCACGCCATCTGCCGGGGATTCCCCCACCGGCAATTCCACAGTGGCACTCATCGACCAAGGTCACAAGTGGCCGCACGGCTATTGGCCAGCAAAAAGGGAAGATCCGGCGCCCGAAGACGCCGGACCTTCAAACGCGAAACGGATCAGATGTGGTCGAACTCGCCAGCCTTCGCCCCCGCGAGGAACACCGCCCACTCCCGCCGGTTGAACACCTGCACCGCAGCCGCCGGACCGGCCTTGCTGTCGGCGATGGCCACATCACCCGACCCGTCCTCGGCCGACGCCACGAACAGGCACCCGTCACTCCCACCCGAGGTGGAGCCCTTCACCCAGCGACGAAACCGTGGATCACTCGTGTTACTGAACTTGGACACGGCACAACCTCCTAGACCAAGGCAGCCAACTTCTCGGCCACCTCACCGATCAGGGCCACACTGCCCGCGTCAGACAGGGCAGCCCCGCGCAGCCGCTCATGCAACTGCGTATACCCGTCGACCTCGGCGCCGTCCGTGATCAGAAGATCGGCCGTCACCGTGTCAACGATGACGATCGTGGGATCGTCTGGGTCAGCGTACGAGTAGATGGTGTAAGGAGATCGAGGTGCCGCGCCGATCCCGTTCGCGACCTGCGCATCCACCGGCAACACCTGAACACTCACATCCGGGCGCTTCGCCAAGTCGAGCAGGTGATGAAGCTGGTCGAGCATGACGACGGGCGGCACCGGCCAGCGGCGAACCGTCTGCTCCTCCAACACCACCGCGTACCGCTCTTTCTCGCCGACGACGTTGAAGATGTCTTGCTGGCGCCGGAGCCGGCCGGCGACAACCGCGTCCACGTCCACGTTCTGCCCGTCGGTGCCGACCTGCGCCCGGTAGCGGGCGTAGTCCTCCGTCTGTACCGGGCCGGGCAGCAGCGCCGCACCGTAGTCCAGGATCAGAGCGGCCTGATATTCGGCCATCGCGAACGGCCGCTGTCGGTTCCTCGCCGGGTCCGGGCCGCCCATGAACGCGTACTCCGGCCGATCCCACCAGCCGCCCTCTGCGCCGTCCTCGGCGCACGCGTCGAGTAGATCCCACAGGTCGCTGCCGCGTTCCACCCCAAGCGCACGAATGATCTTCCGTGCGAGGGTGAGGTTCGTTCGCCGGGTCAGGTTCTCGGCCGGCTGCTCCAACCGGCCGACCAGCGACTTGCTGACACCCGACAGGGCGGCAAGCTCCGCGAGTGTGTGGCCGCGCTCGGCCCGCAGCCGGCCGAGTTCGCGGGCGAGTCGGATGCGTCTGGACAGAGGATTACCAGCCATGAGACCCCCGTTTCCGATTGGAGATTCCCCCGTGGGCAACGCACATCGTACCGACGGGTACAGCCCGTGAGGTAGTGAACATCCCCCATCTGAAGGCGGGGGCTTTTCGTCAAGTGTCCACTTGGCGACGGGCAGTTCCTGCCCGAAGGATGTTGATGGCCGCGTTCCGGTCAGCGTGATCAACGTGACCGCACGACTGACATCGGAACTTGGCTTGGCTGACACGATTTCCGGCCGCAGTGTGCCCACAGCGGGCGCAGCGGCGGGACGTGTTCGCGGGGTCGACCAGCACGACTTCCCGCCCAGCTTCTTCCGCTTTGGCAAGCACCGCACCGATCAACACCCCCCAACCCGCGTCAAGGATCGAACGGTTCAGGCCCGCCTTGGCGGCAGCCCCGTTGGGCAGGAAACCCCCAGCGTCGTCGGGTTTGGGCTTGGGGCGGCGGACCATGTTGGCGGTTCGCAGGTTTTCGAGCACGATCACGTCCGCGTGCCGGACGAGCGCGAGCGCGGTTTTGCGGACGGTATCGACGCGCTGCCGGCGAACCAGTGCATGAAGGCGGCCAACCCGGTTCCGGGCCTTGCTGCGCCGGTTCGACCCCCGCTTGCAGCGGGCCAGAGCACGTTGCGCGTTGGCGAGGCGTTCCGCTGCACTTGCAGTGTGCCTGGGGTTGGCGGCGTGCCCGTCCTGGTCGGTGAGTCCGGGGACAGGTTCGCTAGCGGTGAGTAGGTGCGCAACGCCGAAGTCGACGCCGACCGCGCGCCCGGTCTTCGGAAGCGGATCGCAGTCGACCTCGATGGGTATGACGACGTGCCAGCGGGCATGCGGGCCGGAGCCTTCCCGCTTGACGGACACCTGGCCGAGTTTCGCGCCGTCGGGTATCGGCCGGTGCAGTCGCACCTTGACCGTGCCGACGCCCTGCACGCGGAGGGCGGCGTGGCCGGGCGTGCAGTTTTCGGTGCTGAACTTAATGCCATCGCCGTGCCGGAAGTCGACCGAGTCGAATCGATGCGCGGACCGGAAACGCGGATAGCCGGGCTTCTCGCCGGCCTTGATCCGTCGGAAGAACGCGGCGAACGCCTTGTCGAGGCGGCGGAGAGTCTGCTGCTGCGAAGTGAACGACCACGCTGCATGGTCGGGGCGTGCCGTGCGGATGTCGGTCAGCTGCGCCATCTGTTGTGCCGCCCGGATGGTCGCGCCTGCTTTGCGCCATGCGTCGCGGCGTTCTTGAAGTGCGGCGTTGTACAGCTCGCAGTGCGCGGCAAGCATCGCCGTCAGTGCGTCACGTTGACGGGAGGTGGGGTAGAGCCGAAACGAATACCTGCGGATCACCCCAGCACCCCCTTCGGGTAACTCACTTACTATAAGGCTATCACAACTGAGCTACCACAGGAGGTATGCTCGGCTCATGCTTGAAGGGCATCTGACCTCGGATGAGGCTGCCGTGCATCTCGGCATTGCGAGGCAGACCCTCTATAACCTCGCCCAGACCCGCGATGATTTCCCTGCGCCGCTCCGAGTCGGGCGGACATTGCTCTGGCCCGTCTTGGGTCTCGACGCATGGCGGGAGCGTCACCCTGCCCGTCGTAGACATCGACGTGATTCACCCACCTCCTAAGGAGGCAGCACGCTTTGCGTCAGATCGGTGGTGCATTTACCGCTATCCTTGACGGCAGGACACGGCAAGAAGCGCAACGGTGAGGGACCCTGGTACGCGTCTCCGGGGTCCCTCAAGCCTTTCTTGTCCGCACCGGCAGCAGCTCGGCCCGGTCACGCCTCCGGGCCAGCGGCCCGGACCGCAGCGTTTCCAGGAACTCGTCGGCGGACGACACAACCTCCACGTCGCCGCACCACACCCGAACCCGCCAGCCGGCCAGCCGCTCCCAGTCAGGCTCAACGTCCCACAGCAGCAGGGCTATCTTCTCGACCGCGAACCGCTCGGCCCACTCGCGTTGCTCCTGCGGGGTGCCGGGCACAGTCAGGGTGCCGTACGTGTGTACTTCGCCGCGCCGGCCGTGGACCCGCCACTCCCAAACGGTGGATCCCCCGTGACATGCGCTCACCTGCGACGCCGCCTCGGCCGGGTCACCCGACGCCACCAGCGGCGCACCCGCAGATAGCCGATCGACCCCCACACCGCCATAAACGGCGCCGACGCCGTCACGGCAGCCGGGCCAACGCGCACCGCATCCCACAACAGCCACGACCCGCGCAGCCCGGCCGCGAAGAACGCCAGCCAGAGGACGGCCAGGCCGCACACCCACCAGCGGCGACGCTCCCACCACCGGGCCAACCGGGACCGAGAAGCACGGACCGGCACCTGCGGCCCGCCGGCACGCCTCGGGCGTGGAACCCTGCTGTCCTTCGGCGGCGGCATCCAGCCCGACTCACGCCGCTGCCGGTGCTTGATCGCACGCCAAATCTCGATCCGGCCCGGGTTGTCCGTGTTGAACTCGTAGTTGTAGACCGGGCGCTGCGGCACCTGACCGGGGGTGAGCACCACGCCGTTGCGGATGTAGTACCGCTCACGCTCGTCCATCTCCGCGTCCGTCCACCGGCCCTCCTCGATCGTCCACGAGCCGCCGACGATGACGTCGGAAAACGGCTGGCAGTCGCGGTGTTGCCCTTCCCGCTGCTTCACCGTCTGCCGAGACTGGCCGACATAGCCGACGACCACTTGGCCGACGATCGGCATCCCGTGCTCGTCGACCGCCCAGCACGGGATGCCGTACACGGCGCCGCGACGACGCACCTCGGCGGCCGGGCGGGGGCGCTCCGGCGAGTACGTCACAGCAGACGCCCCTGACCCTCGGCCGGAACCGGCTCCTTCGCCGCACCCGGCACCTCATACAGGCCGTTCTTGACCCGTCGCAGGGCGCCGTCCGCTACAAGATCCGACAGCGCCTTGTTCAGGGTGCCCGGCGCCATCTGTCCCTCCGCCGCTTTAACCAGCGCCTCCCGGTCCACCATCCCCCGCCCGTCGGCGTGCTCCTGCGCGGCAGCCAACACCACATCCCGCGCCCGAGGACCCTTGCCGTTCGCGTCGACCTCTGGTGGCCTCTGGCCGGACAGGCGGACTACGGTCTTCGACGCGGCAGCCTCAGCGGCGGCGGCGATCAGCTCGACAGCGGCACCGTTACGAAGTAGATCCTCATCCGACCGTCCGGCCTCGATCAGTCGGCGGGCGCGTTCCTTCCGGTCCCCCCACAACACGCCCGACACCTGCTGTGCCGCCGGACTGAACCCGCCCGGCGTGGTCGTCGAAGCGCCCTCCTCGTCAGTGAGCCACACCGTCATGTCGTCGCCGGTGAAATCAGCACGTCCGTACACGTCCCGGCCGTTGATCCCTTGCAGGAACATCAGACCAGCGGTCGTCTCCCCCGCCGCGCACGTGTTCTTGCCCCACCGCTCCGGCAGGGCGGTCGGGTCGACCGGGCAGTCACCCTCCACGGCGGACCGGCCGGCGACATCCGTCATCGCCCGGAAGATCACCGTCTGACCGGCCTTCAACTGCTCCTTGATGTACGTCGACCCGCCCAGGTTGTACGCCGCCGGGATCTGCGTGATGAGCCGCATCTTGATCCCACACTTGCGGCCCTGCCCGACCAGCTTCTCCACCAACTCCAGGATCGCCGGGTCGTCGATGTACGACTGCACCTCGTCAAGGGTGATGACCAGCAGCGGCATCGCCTTTGTCGGCTGCCACGTCTTGATGTTGTGTTTCGCCAGCTCGTCGTTGCGGCGCAGCATCTCCTTCAGCGCGGCCAGCAGCATGAGCGTGATCTCTGACTTGTCGCGGGCGAACCAGTCGACGGCGTCCTTCAATGCCCCGTAGGACTGCCCGCCCTGCGGATCCCCGACCCAGTCGAGGACTAGCCCGTTCGAGTGCAGGGACGCGAGTAGGAGTTGGGCGACGAACTCGCTCTTACCCGACCCGGTACAGCCGGAGATCAGGTCGTGGGCGGCACCGGTCTTCGTCCACCACTGGTAGATGATGTCCCAACCGTCGTCGAACCGGCCCACCCGGGAGATACCGCGCCGCCAGTCCGACGAGGTGGGGCCAGCCCACATCTTCGTCTCCGCCAGCGGGTTGTCCGGCTGCACCCGCAGCCACGCCACCGACAGATCCGACTCGTCGGCGGCGAACGACACGTCCGCGTACGTACACCGGTAGGCGGCGGCGATCCTGCCCAGCAGCGTCGGCCGGTTCTCCCGCATGTTGATCGACCCGGGGATCTTCGCAACGACCTTCGCCGACCAGTTCGGCAACAGGGTCCGCTCGGCGACCCGAACCTCACAATTCGGCAGCCGCTGAAAGTCGACGAGTTCGGTGCCGGCGAGCGGCCCGGCTGCGCAGCCGATCAGCGTCGCCCACGTCGTCAACGCCCGCAACCGGATCGGATCCGGCGCCTCCGTCGTCTCGGCCGCCGGAGTCTCCACCTTCACCGGGGCGGGCACGTCACGAAGCCTGCGGGCCTCCACCCGATCCCACCACGGCTTGAACCCGACCGCCCACCGCACCATCCCGGCAGCGGCGACGATCCGGCCCGGCCACGTAGACAGATCCGTTGCCGCGAGCGCAGCCGCCCACAACGACACCTCACCGCCGAGAGCCGCGATGCGGCGGGCGCGGCGCTCAATCTCCCGCACCCGGCGGCCCGTCTTCTGCCGGCGCTCGATCCGGTTCGCCTTCACCGCCCGCGCTGTCAGGATCTTCTTCGCCGCCACGTAGCCGGCCCCGGCGAGCGCGGGCGCGGCCAGGATCGCATCCACCGCCGCAACCTGGCCCAGCGACATGCTGACGTCGGCGGCCAGCCCGGCGGCGGGCACCGTCCACGGCAGCGCCGCCCGCCCGTACATGCGGCGCACGTCCCGCAGCACAGCGCCGAACCGGGCATCCTTACCGGTCTTCGGCGGCAACAGCACATCCCCGTGGTCGGGGCAGTACCGGGTCACGCCCGGCATCAACCACTCGACATAGGCGCACCGCTCCCGGCCACCGCCGTTGACAACCCGCGTCTTCGGGCACTGGCACCGCAAATGCGCAGTCCGCTCGTCGTCTGCGGTGACCGGCACCTCGTACGGCATCCTGCGCCGCATGCCGGCTGCGTCGATGTACCAGGGCTGCATCTTCGCCGCACCCTCGGGCACGAACCTCTTCTGTCCCTGATGCCGGAGTACGGCTACGGGATCGTCCTTCGCCGTTGCGTGTGGCAGCGGCACGGGGCGGTGTGTCGTCACTGCCACCTCACAACCTCCTGTTAGCTGTTGATCCGGTCGAACGCGCGCGCGACCGACCCCATCAGCGGGCCGACCTCGGCGCTGCACGACTTCGCCGCCGCCTGCGCCGCCGCCGCCGACTCGGCCGCGTTCCCGGTCAGCGCCACCACCTGCGAGTAGGTGGCCATCTGCACAGTGCCGAGCGTCTGCTCACCGAGCGCGTGAATCCGCGCCCGGACCTTCGCGAGCTGGGCGACGTACTCGGCGGTAGCGGCCTCGATCTGCCGCTGAATCGCGCGGGCCTCGTTGGCGCCGGAGACAACACCAGTTACTTCCTGCTGGGCAACGATGGTCATGGTTCCTCCTGCTGTGATTGCTGCTGGTTCGGTTGGTGCTGTGGCCCGGGTGGGCCGGTCGAGCGGGTCACCGACGGTCGCGGTGACCCGGATCGGAGGCCGGACGGGTTCCGGCTCGGGGTCATGAGTTGGCGGGTCGAACGGCCCGTCGGTGCACTCGTCGCTGTCGTGGACGGTGGACTGCTCGCAGCCTGGCTCGTCCGGTCCGGCAGTCGGCCGGGGTGGCGGCGTCGGCCCGGGTGCCGGCGGGTCGACGTGCGGCACAGCACCCCCACCGTCGCCGGTGCTGCCGCCGTTGTCCGCCCCGGGTGGTGTCGGCTCGTCGTCTTGCCGGGCACGCCACCGGTCGGCGAGCCGGGTCACCTCGTCGTCCAGGCGATCCTGCATGCGCCCCCACCACGACCGGGACTCCTCCGCAGCCTCAGCCGCCCCACGCTCGGCGCGGGCCTTTCGCCGATCCGCGTCCTTGTCCAGCCAGAAGTTCCGCCACGCGTTCCCCGCATACTGGCGGAACGCCCCACCGGATGCCGGGTCCACCCCGACCTCCTCCAAGCGTTCGCGTCGGGCCTTCGCCGTCGGAGACTCCTCACCCCGAAGGGCGTACGCGAACTCCGCCATGGCTTCGCTGACCATCTGCGGGCCAGCCTTCATCAGCCAGTAGACGAAGACGCATCCGATGACGACGTCCCAACCCATGACTACTTCGCCGCCGGCTTGGGCTGGTCGTCAATCTTTTCCAGTTGCTCACCGACGAGCTTCCCGCCGTCGGAGATGTTGCTGCCGACGTCGCTCATGTTCGTCGAGCCGAGAACGATGAACAGCGCCAGCGCGAACGCCGCCCAGAACGCCGGCTTGTCGGGCTTCTTGTCCCACAGCCAGTCGACGGCGACGATCGCGAGGCAGACGATGAGACCGGCGACGGCGAAGCCACCCAGCCAGTCGGCCTTGCTCATCCACTCGCCGACGAACGTGACCAGGAACGCCAAGCCGGCGACAAACGACATCGCGACCCCCGCGTGCCGAGCCGCAGGCTTCCGGGACCGGTGCAGTAGGTAGGCGACGTACAGCAGGGATGCGGCGATGGCCAAGGTGCCGAGTCGGGCACCGATTCCAAACATGACGATCAACTCCTTCCGTTGAGATAGATAGCGACGGCACCCGCCGCCAGGACGATGTAGAACCCCCATCGACGGGTGGGCCGGGCGCCGATCCACCGCAGCGGCCCCGACACCCACGTGGGGGCGAGCATCACGAGGACGAACATGGCCAGCCGGTCCGACCAGTTCGAGATCTTCCACAGGGTGCGCAGGGCACCCGACTTGCCGGGGATCCGCTTCTCGTCGACCGCCGAGAGCCGCCACGCGGCCCGCAGCGACGACGGCCGGGCGGTCCACACCCACCAGCGGCGGGCACCGATTCGGGCCGAGACGAGCAGCCCGGACACCCGAACACGAGACGATTTGCGGTCACTCTTCGTGTTCGGTATTCTCGCGCGCGCGCGCGTCGACACAGCCGGGCTGTCCAGATCCGGCACCCTCCCGTTGTGCGGGGATCGAATTTCACTCCGCGTAGCCGTAGCGGTCATGACATCTGCTCCTCTCTGATCTCGTGAACCGTGGTCAACACGACCTCCGTCGCCTCCTCGATCCGGCCGCGCCGCCACGCCTCCGCGACCAGCCAGCCGCACGCCGCCCACAGCCGGGCTTTCGGCGTGTCCGCCTGCTCGATCCGGCCCTCATGCCACGCCTGCCTGCGCTGCTGCGATTTCTGCGCCCGGGTCGCCATCACGCGTCCTCCGGCGCCGGCAACACCCACCGAAACAGCACTTGACCTGCACCTTTGCCGTACCGGTCGACCTGCTTCGCCTCCAGGTGGTACATGTGCACCTGGTCCCGGCGGCCACCGGAGCGGAGCACCGCCCCGAGCAGGTGCCCGTTCAGCATCGGTGCGGTGACTTCAGCAGCGTCCAGGTCGAGCCCGGTCAGGAACGGCTCGCTGCCGCGAACTTCCCTGCCTTCTCGATAGAGTTTGATCTCGAAAATCTGGGCTGCCACAGTCGTCTCCATAGTGTTTGCGCAGGTCACACGCTGAGCAGGAAGCCGGCGAAGAAGACGCCGACCAGCGCCAGCAGGAACAGGGCCAAGAACATGCCGACACTCAGGCGCGGCTTCGGCATCGGCGCCCGCACGGTCTGGCGGGCGGTCTGGGGTACGTCCACGGCGGCACTCGGCCGCCGCACCAGGTCGGTAGTGGTCACATCTCCTCCTTCTTCGGCCCGGTCGGCATCGGGTCCGACCACGGACATCCGTACGTCACGTCCATCTCGTCCTCCTCGGGTTCTTCGGCTCGTTCGGGTCGTCGAGGACCCTCCGCAACCACGCCTTCGCTTCCTCGCGGATCCCGTTCGCGTCATCCGGTGAGGGCTGCGGCGAGGCCACGGCTGTCCTCCTTGTCGTCGTCGGAGAGGTCACCGTGAGGCTCAACGTTGCGGCCCTCGGCACCCCGGCCGCCGCTCAAGCCGGACACCTTGCGGTGGTGCTGGTTGATGGCCTCAACCAGCCGGGCGGCCATGTCCCAACCGCCGCCGCCGAGCACCTTGCGGACCTTCGCTTGAGACCACGGAAAGTCGGGCTCCGGATGCTCCGCAAGGAGCTTCTGAAGTGCTTCTTCGTCATCAAGCCGGGGCCGTCCGGGGCCACCAACCTTGGGTGCGTCCGCCGCCTTGCGGGACCGGCTGGACCGGTAGTTGTTGAGGCTCACCGTTGACGCCTCGGCCCGCACCCGAGCCATCTGCTCGTTGTGCTTGACCTTGAGCGCGTCAACGGCTGCCTTGAGTTCAACGTCGGCTCGTTCGTTGGCTTCGTTGAGGGCAGTCCGGACGGTGTCCAACTCCATCCGCAACTCGTCAAGGTTGGCGGTCAACGTTGCGGCCCGTTCGGTGTACTCGGCCTCACGAACGTCGGCGGCCTTGAGGTCTGCGGTGAGTCGCTTGACCCGGTCGGTGAGTTCGGCAATCTGCGCCTGCTCCGACTTCGCCTTGTCGTCGAGCGCCTTCACCGCCGCCTCCTTGGCGGCGATGACCTTGCCCATCTTGTGCTGGAACTGGGCGGCGGCTTCGACGGTGAAGAACAGGATGATCGGGCCGGCAGAGTGGGTGCCGACGCCGAGCCAGTCGATGCCGCCGGGGTGGGTCCACGGGCCGGCGGTCGCGAGCGCCCAGGTGGTGAAGCCGGCAACCCAGCGGATCGCACCAACCCAGCCGTAGGGGAGGTTGTAGCGGGCGAGGACGCCGGTGGCGACGAGGCCGACGGCGAGGGCGCCGTCAACGATCGGGCTGAGGAGCCAGGCGATTCCTCGGGGGATGTCGTGGTCGACGAGGAGCGTGTAGACGATCGGGATGCCGTAGACCATGACGGCGATTGCGACAGCCCAGACGATGAGGCCGACGATGCGCGTGGTGCGGCGCACGTCGTCCAGCTCGGCTGCCAGCTTGGCCCGGTCGGTCACTCGCATCCCCTTCCACTCGTGGACGTGGCGTTGTTGGGCGTTCCTCCGTACAGTGTGCCACAGGATTGACAGGTTCAACAGCTACAGGGGGTTTAATAAGTTTCATGGAATCTGCACGTTCGGCTGTCGCGCAAGGATCAGCAGGTCTGCCATGCTGTGTGGGACCCAGAAGACCGACAGGACGGCGAGGAGACATGAGCGAGCGCGGACGGCTACGAACCGACGAGGTTGCCGCCGTGCTTGACGTGTCCGCGTCAACGGTGATCGCCCACACGAAGGGCGGCCTGCTGCGGACGACCCGCACCCCCGGCGGGCATCGCCGCTACGACGCCGGGTCGGTGCGGGAGTTGGCGCGGGTGTTGGAGATGCCGGAAGGGCCGGAGCGGGACGCCGAGATGGAGGCGCTGCGGCTACGGAACCAGGCTCGTCACGATGCCGACGGGCAGGCGTGGGATGCGCTCGCCAGGTACTGCGAGGCGCGGGGCGTGACGATGGCCTCCGTGGTCACCCCGCTTGTTGAGGCCGAGGTGCAACGGCTCCGGGAGGCCGGCGAGCTGCCGTAGTTCGGCCACGAGGAGTCGCCCCGGTCGCGTTCCCGACAGCCGCATGTCGTGGCCTTCGTGATCACGGTTCGCGTTGCTACCGTCACCGGGACTATCAGCGGGAGGATGGCGTGGTCGACTGGAGCAAGTACGACGCGGCGGCGCGCGAGGAAGCGGAGAAGCGTGTCCGCCTGCGGGAGATCACCCAGGAGCATGTGAAACGCTTGGAGAAGGCAGGCGTCAAACCCGATGCGACCTCGGGTGTCTGGATGATCGGAACGTTCCCGAACGGTTACGTTTACTACCTCGGCCCGTTCGGTGACTGGTACATCTACGTCGAGGTCACCAAGTACCTCGATCCAGACGCCTGGCAGGTACCAATCCCTCGCGGACCCTCATACAAGGTGCCACAGAAGACCCTCGTTGAGCCGCCGCTCCTCGACGAGGAAGGGTTGGCGTTGGAGTTGGCGAAGCACTACCTTCGCGTGACCGGCAAGTAGTAGATCACAAACATTCTGCCCTGACCTGCGGAAACGTCGCCCACCCCGCTACCCTGCCCGGCATGGCCGGGGAGCTGGTGGTGTTGCAGGGTGGTCCGGGTGGCGGGCAGCAGGTGGAGGCGTCCGGCCCGACGGTGGTGTGGCGGGCCTGCCTCTATGAGCGGACAGGCGACTACCAGCGGGTCAAGGGCGCCGAGTTGCGGGTGTACGGGCATCAGCCGGACTGCTGCGAGGGGTACGGGCGCGGCGACACCGACGGATGCGAGTAGCGGTTGGCTCAGGAGACCTGTCGACGCATGAAAGTCGCCGAATACTGATGAACCCTGGGGGTCTCCGAGTAGTGCTGTCCCACCTGGCTCGGCAACCAATGCGGATGCGGATGCCCGCTCTGACCGAAACCGTCCATCAGCATCCATCCCTCGGCGCCTGCCTCGTTGGCGGCGGCCAGGAAGTTGCTCCCGGGTAGCGGCCGGACGCCGTCGCCGTCTTCGATGAACGCAACGAACCGATAGCGAGGATTGGTAACGTCCTCGGTCCAGAGCACAACGGTGGCGAGGTAGCCGTACGTCCACGTGGTCATCGACGGATTGTCGTAGCCGGTGCGCTTGTGTTGCCTGCTTAGGTCACTCTTTTGACAGGTGTGGGTCCGGGGTGTGCTTGGTCCTGACGGCGGCGAGCCGGCCGACGAGGTCGTTGACGGCGGCCGGGCGCTCACCAACGGTCTGCTCAGCCACGGGTGACCTCCCACACGGTCGCGCCGACGATGACCAGCAGGCACACGATGATGTTGGCGACGAACCGTCGCTTGCTGCCGGCGATCCAGTCGATGAACGCGGACAGCCACGACAGCGGCGGGTACCGGTAGGGCCAGGACAGGACCCGGAGGACGGCGAGCGTGCGCGCGTACGGCAGGCGACGGTCAGCCACGACGACGCCCCCGGTACGCGCTGTGGAGCCGCCGCAACCTCGCCGCGTTGTACAGCGGTCCCCGGTTGTGGGTAAGCATGTCCCAGGTGCGGATCTTGTCGCCGTTCCACCACCGGTAGTCGGGGTGTTCGCGGTCGGATCGGACGCGGGTCCACGTCTCGCCGTAGCCGGTGCGGACCTCGGTGACCCGGTTGTCGGGCTCTGGGTCCCCGGCACGCCAGGCCAGCGGCAGACGGGTAGCGGTCTGGTCAGCCACGGTCGCCCTCCGCGAGGATCGCGTCGATCAGCCGGTCCGCTGCCTCAGCTTCCTGCTTCGCCTTGGCCCGCGCGCACGCCTTGCACTCCGGCAGGTCCGCGATCCTGCGAGGTGCCTTGCCCGGCCGGTACCGCAGGTCTTTGTGGGTGACCCACTCCTGGTCGTACACCTCGACGGGTTGTCCACCGGGGCGGCAGATCGCTGTGCCACGCCTTCCGCTGCCGATTCCTGCGGCCAGGTTGAAGCTGTAGTGGCGACGGGTGACGTAGTAGTTGGCGGCAGGCTCGAAGGTGGCGGTCTGGTCAGGCATGAGTTGCCTCCTCGTCGCCGAACTCCGGCACCCGACCGTCGCGGACCTTCCGCCACGGCGAGATCACCTGCGTGCCGTCGCCGAACACCCGGACCTCGCGGTTGACGATCGCGACCGACTCGACCCCGTTGTGTCGCCGGGTCGGCTCGTTCAGGCTCGCGAGGTGCGTCGCGATACTGTCGGCGAGCAGGGCTGCGTGGTTCTCGTCCTCGGCTACGGAGTGCTTTACGGTGCCGTCGTAGTAGTGCGCCTCGGCCGCCCACTCGACGCGGGCCGGGCCGATGGAGTAGTCACCGTGGCGGGTCTTCTCCTCGGCGTAGATGGCGTGTACGAGGTCGTTGACGTAGTCGACCAGTGCCCGTTCCATTTCGCTGACCGGCATGCAGTTCTCGCCGCGCGGCACGGGGAAGGTTCGCTCGACAATGGCGGTCACCTCGCGGCGAATCCTGCCGGGCGTCAGGTTCAGTGGGGCTTCGGTGTCGGGCATGGTTGGCTCCTCAGGTGGTTGGGGTGTCGGCGACGGCGGCAGCGGCGGCTTGAATCGCGGCGGCGGTCATCGCGGTTGATGGCACGATCCCGCGTAGCCGGGTCTCATCGGCGGTGACCGTGAGCGGGCTGAAAACGGGCATCTCGGCTACGCGGGTAAGCATGTCGGGTGACATGTCGGCAACGAATCGGGCGACGCGTTCGGCTACCAAGTCGATGCTGGCTGGCGGGGCTCCGTGGGCGGAAAGGAACGCTGCGGCAGTTGTGTACGCGACGTCAGTCGTGGCGGCCACGGCTACTGCTCCTTCGCGTCCAGGTCGGCGAGCACCCGCCGGCCGTGTCCAGTGATGTGCCGAGCCGAAACGCCACGTAGCCCGCTGCCAGGAGACAGCACGCCCATGCGGACGAGCCCGTCGGCGGCCTTCCGCTCCTTCGGCTTCATCCACTCGCCGATGTGCAGCAGTCCACCGTTGGCGGCGGCTTCCCGCAGGATCCGGGCTTGAGTCGGCGACAGCGTGACGGGCTGCGGATTCATGGCGGCCATGGCGGGTTACTCCTTGTCCAGGTCGGCGAGCACCTTGGCACCGGCCTCGGTCAGCTCCCACCGACGCGCCCCGAGGTTGCTCACATGCAGTCGGATCAGCCCGTCGCGGGCGGCGGCGTCGGCTTGTTCGGTGACGTCCTGCCACGGGTCGGACAGGCCGAATACCTCTTGGATGTACTCGTGCGTGGTCCGCTGGTCGTCTTCCTGCCACAGGTCGTTGCGGTCAGCGGCGCGGAGAGCATCGGCGAGGGTGGGGGTGGCGGTCAGGGCGGCCATGGTTACGCCTCTCCGTAGGCGGCGATGGCTGCGCGTCCGTCGTCGGTGACGGTGCAACGCTGCTGGCCCGGTGTCGGTAGAGCGATCAGTCCGGCGGCGAGGAGTGGCTTCCACCAGTCCCGGTCGGCGATGTCGGGCCGGTCGTGGCCGACGTAGAGCACCTGCGGCTGGTCGAGTGGGAAGATCCTTTGCAGACTTGGTGTCCATCGGTCACGCCTTCTTCGCGTCGAGCGCGGTCAGCAGTTCGGTTCCGTCCTTGGTGATGTGCCACGGCCGCGACCACGGACCCCGCTCACCGATTCGGATCAGCGGCGGCTCGGACTCGGCCAGCACGTCGACCTGCCGGCTCACGTCCCGGTGGTTGTCCCGCCGGTACGACTTGTACAGGGTGCCGGTCTTCTCGCTGCGGTAAACCTTGTCGACGGCGACGAGGCGCAGCACCTCGATCTGGGTGGGGGTCAGCTTCTTCGCCATCGGTCACGCCTCCTTGCCGGTGATGGCCTGACGGGCGGCACGAACCGCCTGCTCGATCTCGTCCAGCACCGCCAGTGCCTCGGCCCCGTCACCCCGGAAGCCACTGGCGGCCTTGTCTGCCATGCGCCCCACCTTCCGAACACGGATCCGGGCCAGCGCGAGAGCAACGTACGGGTCGTCCGGGGGCAGCACGCGGACGATGGTGGGGTCATACTCACCCTGCCCGACGGGACAGAGGTTGCGACGTAGGAACTTGCCGCACTTCCCGGTGGTCACGTACCGCTCGGTGAGGCCGGTGATGGTGTCGAACCGGACGCTGTCACCACGGGCGCTCTCGACGACGACAGCGATCCGTGCGCCATTGACGATCCAGTCGGTCTCGGTCATCAGGGTCACTTCCCTTCAGCCACACGTCGGGCGTTGGCCATGTCGTCGTCGGCGACCCACCGGCGGGCAACCACCCGGCAGCCGAAGTTCGTCGACTGGATCTGCACCGACTCCCAGCCGGCGGCGATGTACTCGTCACGCACCTGCTCGGCAGTCCGGTCGCTGTTTCGGTCCACATTCGTCTTGGTGGTTTCCTGCCGGCGGCCGATCAGCTCGGGGCGCCTCGGCAGGTGGGCTCCGCCTACCCGGGTGGCGGTCGTCGACATGAAGCTCATGAGCTGTTCGGCGGTCAGGTTGACGCTCGCGAGGACGACGTCGGACATCTGGTCGGTGATGGTGAGGCGCGCTCGCTGGCCGTCACTGGACTGCGGGTAGGAGAGTTGGAGCAGGACATCGCCGGGTGCGGCGTCGGAGGCCCTGATCTCGGTGTCGGTCTGCTCGGTCATCATTCCGCTCCCCTGGTCGATGTCTTCTCATCCTCTACGTTACGGCGATAAAGTTGCAACGTCAAGGCGTTTCGGATAGTGGCATAAACGTCATCTGAGCTGCTGCTACTTAGCGGAACCCGCCCGCCATCCCTGCCCCCGACGGGAACTCATGTACTCCGCAATGGTCGACTCCCACCACCACGGCGTCCGCCCGTCGTACTGCCCATCCGGCTCCGGCGCCAAGCTCGGCGTCACCTTGCCCGCAGCGCGAGCCTGACGCGCCTTGAACAGGTACGTCCGCCACGTCGAGGGAGTGACCCCCACCCGCTCGGCGACCTCGGCAACGGTCAGCTTGGCACCACGATTCTTCCTTGGCATACCGCACAGGTTACCGCCCGAAAGTTGCAAGGCGCCGCTTCCGGGCTTCACGGCTCGTCCTGCCAGCACAGGTCGCGCACGTCCGGAACCGGCAGCGGTTGCCGGTCGGCCCAACTCACCGCCTCGATCAGATCCGCCAACCCGAACCCGTCCGCCTCCCCCGCGTGCCGGAGCTGGTCGACGGCCACGATGTCACGCGCAGGATGGTCGAGGTCGATCCCGGCCAGCACCACTCCGGCCCGCCGCCGTAGGGCGTCCACCCGGTCGGCGTGAGCGTGCAGCACCTCCACCGCCTCCGGTCCGGTCACACCGACGGCGGTCACCTCAACAGACTGAGACACCGCGATCTCCTTGGGCTGGTCGGGGTTGGCGCCCTCGGCCGGTTTCGATCCGGCACCTCACGGCTGGGCGAGGGCTCAGGTGGTCAGGACTTGCGGTCCAGCGCGACGCGAGCCCGCTGGATGATTTGGTTCATCGTTACCGAGCGTCGGGCGACGGCACCCGGGCCCTCGGGGTCGTCCAGCATCACCAGCCACTCGGCCAGCGCGACGAGGGACTCGGTGCGGCCGTTGACGATGTCAGCGGTGCGGACCTGCCGGACGCCGTTCTCCAGATCGGTCACGCCGATCGGGTGGTCCCACACGCCAAGCCAGCCTTCGTGGATGAGGATCTGAACGGCCGGGTCGTCGTGGCTCTGGTCCGGGTCGTAGGGGTCGAGGTCGGGCATATCGTTCTCCTCGCTGCTCGGCATGGTCTCTGGAAGCGGATCGTCGGGGAGTCGAACCCCGCTGGTGCGCCTACACGATCCGAGGTCGGCGCCCCGAAGGGTGCGGAACGGTCAGGGCAGGTTGTAGATCTGGGTCAGCAGGCCGGTCACACCGTCCGCGTTGAGCGGAACCATGGTGTCGTCGGCCAGCGCCTCGCGCCAGATGGTCCACCGACCGGCGCTGGCACGATGCACGGAGGCGGTGTGCCCGTTCGGGAAGCGGTACACGGTGCACGGGCCGTCGCCGATCACGTAGTCGGCAAGGTTCACGGTCGCGGTCGCCATCAGATCCTCCAAGGGTCAGTACGAGCTGCGGTTGCTGTAGGCGTCGTGGCAGCGGGTGCAGTTGACGTCGCTCGTCACCTCGTCGAACACCACGTCCTGCACGTCGTCGTCCTTCACTTCCCGCATCGGCTTGCCGCAGTAGGTGGCGAAGTCACCGGCTAGGGCGATGTGCACCAGGTGCAGCGGGGAGCAGCCGTCACACAGGCCGGGAATCCGGCCGGGCTGAACGCTGGGGCCGAACTCGGCGCAGCAGTCGCCGCAGTAGGCGGGCTTCTTCGTGCGGGGCATGGTCAGTTCTCCTGTCCGTGCGGGTGGCGGACCATGCCGCCGATCCGGTTGGCTGGCACAAACCCGTGCCGGGCGTAGAAGCGGGCAAGGGCCGCCCGGTCGGTGCCGAACTCCTCCGACGCGTGCAACCGGACCGTCACCTGCTCCCGGTCCGCCCACGCGGTCACCGCCGACAGCATCGCCGACCCGTAACCCCGCCCTTCGGCGCTGCCGGGGACCGCGATGTGTTCGACGTGGCAGGCGAGCCCGTCATCGGCAATCCGCAGCTCGCAGCCGTCGATGGTGACGTCGAACTCGTACTCGCCGCGCCCCCACTGGTCAAGTTCGGCGGCGATCCGGGTGTGCAGGTTGGTGGCGGTCAGCATCAGCGTCACCCTTCGATCGCGATACGGGAGTGGTAGGCGCACGACGGCAGGCCCAAGTCCGGCCCACACGCCCGGCCGTAGTCGCCGTCCACGCCGCAGTAGTCGACCTGCTGCGATCCCGCCTGAACGGCCTTGCGGCGCAGAATCTCGGCCCGCACCTGCGCGAGGGCGCGGTGCGCGACCCGCATCGTCTCGGTGATCTCCACGGTCTCCAGGTCGACCGGGTCGATGCCGTCGATCTGCTCCAGCACCCAGTCGAGGTCGCTGCCGTAGGTGTAGGAGCTGGCCGGGGAGGCGTGGACATCGCCGGTGAGGGCGCCCGTGCCGGGGAAGGTCAGGTCGGTGGACATTGCAGTGCCCCTCTCGTCGGCGGCGGTCAGATGTCGAGGAACAGGTCGTTGGCGCAGTCGCCGCAGAGCACGATCTCGGCGTCGCCGTTGTTGACGTCCGCGTCGAACGGGTCCGCCATCAACTGGCCCGGGTTGCCGCAGGCACACTCGTCGACCAGTTCACCGTCGATGACCTCGCCGACGTAGACCAGTTCGCCGCTCATGGGGTTCTCCGTTCGTCAGATGTGGGCGTTGGACCGCATGTGGGCGCCGACGGTGACGACGAACATGCCGAGCACTTCGGCCTGCTCGTTGTTGCAGCCTTTGGCGATGGCGGTGTCGTAGGTGTCGGAGGCGGCTTCGAGGATCGCTTCGTCGAGGCTGCGGGAGTCGGTCCAGCAGCGGAGGATCGCTGCTTTGGTGGCTTCGATGAGGGAGGCCGGTGCGTTGCTGATGTCGATGCCCTGCATGTCTGCCTCCCGGGGTAGCTCTCCCTGACACCAACTACTGTACAGGGTACCCTACACACAGGCAACCCTGTACAGTGAATCCATGCCCGATCCCTTCGCCTCACTGCGCCGCATGGCCGACACCAGCGACCTTCCATCCCTGGATGAGGAGGAGATCGGTCGTCGCGCCAAGGCGCTCACAGACGCCCTGGAAGGGATCCCGGACGTACACGCGGCCATGCGCGAAGCCCGACAGGAGATGGCGTTCGAGCTGCAACGCCGGAAGGTCAGCCACCGCCGCATCGCCGCGATGATCGACCGCTCGCCTACCCGCGTGGTGCAGATCCTTAAGGGCGAGACTGCGCGGAAGCGTCCAGAGAGAGAAGATGCCGGCGTCGATCCCGAGTAGGTCGACGCCGGCACCCACGCCTGCTACTGGCTGACCGCAGCCCACGCCACAGTCATCGACTGCCGGTCGCGCCACACGTCGTACGTGAACGCGTACACGTCCACCGCCGTCACACACCAGCCACCACCGTGACCATCCACGGACACGAACACCGGCCGGTTGTGGGCCAGGTCGTCCACCGTCTGCGCGGCGAACTCCACCTGCGCGGCGGACGGGATCTCCACCCGCCGGTCACGGCTGCGGCGGCGGCGACTCGGCCTCTCGATCATGTGCGTGGTCATGCCGCCTCCATTCGCTCCGCCAGACGCTCGGCCTCCTGAAGCCGCTCCACGCCGATGTCCGCATACCTAATGTCCGACTCGATCAGCACCGTCCGCCGACCCGCCAGCACGGCGGCAACACCGGTCGAACACACGCCCGCTGTCGGGTCGAACACGGTCTCCCCCGGCAGGGACGATGTCTCCACGAGAGGCCGCAGCAGCGGGACCGGCTTCTCGTCCGGGTGCCGTACCTGTCCCGAGTTCGGCCGAGCGGCCCGCACCACCGAACCCTGCCGCAGTCGAGCGGCGAGACGACCAGATCCCTTCTCGCGGTTCCGGGCCGACCACTCGTAGATCCCGAACGTGAACCGCTCGTGCTCTGGCCCCCACGGAAGTTCAAGGTTGCCGGGGCCGATGTGCTCCTTGTCCCAGATCAGTTCAGCGGTACCACCGAGGTTGAGCGGGGCGGCAACCTGGTCGGGGGCGTAGCCGAACACGTATACGTGTCGGTGATTTCGGAGCACGGTCCGCACGAGGCCGCCGAGAATCTGCGGCCAGTCCACCGTGCCGTCGTCGCCGTCCATCGCGTCGAACCGTTCCGTGCGACGGCCGGAACGCCACTGCACGCCGTAGGGCGGGTCGGCGATCATTAGGTCCACCGACCGGGCTGGCAGGTGCGGGGCGATGTCCCGACAGTCGCCGACGTACAAGGTGGCCCGCTTGCCCTGGTAGTACGGCGTGACGGCCACGCTCCGATCATCCACTGTCGTCGTCATCGGGTTTCCTCGCGGGTCTCGGGCGGGCATTCGTCGGGGCAGTCGCCCCGCTCTGTGTCGGTCTGGCACGGCTCGTGGATGGCCGGCACCGGCTCATGCACGACCGGCCTCGTCCGGCGCCGGGGGCGGCCGTAGCTGGCCACCCCCAACCGCATCTCGCCGCCGGTCATCGGCGCCGAGACTTCGCGTCCGCCCGCTGCTGCTCCACGGCATGCTGGAGCTGTCCGCGCGCCCGGTTGACGGCCGGATGGTGGGTGACGGCAATCCGGGCCTGCTCGGCGGCGATCTTCGCCGCACTACTGCCGGACGACTTGGCGTCGGCTTGGAGCCTCTGCCATTCGGCGTGATCGTCTGCGAAACTGGCCATGCCAGCCTCCTTCGGGGTTGGAGGCGGGACGCAGCGAAGCTGTGGTAGGTGGAGCTGCGTCCCGCCGCTGGGGTAGGGGTGATCGGCTTCCGTGCCGGTCCCGCACCGCTCGCCCCTCCGAGGTCGAGCAGTGCGGCTGACCGGAACGGTCAGATCCGGATGTCGCCCACGTACACGTCGACCTGTTCGCCGACGGTCGCGCTGCCGGTGCGGATGTTCTCGCTGCCACCCGGCGCGGCCGGCGGGGTGGGCTGGTCCGGGTCGTCGGCCGGTCCGAACCGGCCCACCTGGGCGTCGATCCGGTCACCGTCTCCGGCGGCGTTGTACGGGCCGTGCTGAATGCGTGCCATGGTGCGCTCCTTTCGAGGTCAGAGGATCGAGGTGAGTCCTGCGGCGACCGCGCCGAGCAGCAGGGCGGTACGCAGCAGGTCGACGGCGGCCCGCTGCCGGCGGTACTTCGCATCGGCGAGCCGGGACAGGGCCCGCAGCGTCTCTGTCCGCGAGGCGTCCCGCACCATCCGGTGGATGTCGTCGTCGGTTGCGGTGGCGTAGCCGACCAGGCCGTGCCCACCGGACAGGTTCGGCCGGACCGAGCCGAGGAGGACCCAGCCGGCGGCGACCGTGGCGGCCAGCGTGGCGACGAGCAGCACCACACACAGCGTCGGCTGGTCGCGTCCGAGGAGGCTTATCCCGCCGGCCAGGGCTGCGGTGACGACGGCGAGGAGCAGCCCGGCTTTCGTGTCGACTCGGCCGAGTTCGGCCCGCACTGCGGTGATCTCCTCCCCGAGCCGGTCGCCGGTCACGACGCTGTCCCGTCGAGGAGTTCGCGTAGCAGCGGAACGTGCGCGGCGAACACCTGCCCGCCGTACTCGCCGGTCAGATACCACACCAGATCGGCGTACGAATCGGCCGGCACCCACGCAGCCCGGCGGGCATCGTCGGCCCCCTCGACGTGGGGAAAGTACTCCCGGTAGTAGGTGCCGAGGTGCGTCCACACGGGAATGACGACCATCCACGCCTCGTCGGAGGCGCGCGGGTCGGGCACGTACCGAGCCGGCATCCGCTCCCAGTCGAAAGCCGCGCCGTCGAAACCGGTCTCCTCCCGCAGTTCCCGGATCGCCGCCGCCGTCGGATCCTCGCCCGGGTCAACGTACCCGCCCGGCAACGCCCAGCCGTGGCCGTCGCCGCGTTCGACGAGCAGCAGCCACCGGCCGCCGATCTCCTTCGCGTGCAAAGACACGACCGCGTCGACGCACAGTTGCGGACCCCAGTGGCCGAGCTGGTTCCGCCCGTACCGGACGCTGGTTGTCGTGTACGGGTAGCGGGGACGCCCGTCGACCAGATCGAAGCCGGGCTCGAACGCGAGCGGGCAGGCGACCTGCCGGGCGGTCCAGTCGATCCGGCAGGGGTCGGCTTCCGGGTCGGCCCACGACTCGCCCCGGGCGGCGGCTGCCAGCACCTCCGGGTCGGTGTAGGTGACCGGCGCGTTCACCGGGCACCGCCGATGACGGCGCCCGGCGGGCAGGCTGGGCTGCCGTCGGTGTGTTGCCGCTCCGGCTGGTCACCCCACGGACGGCCACCACGCGGCGGCGGCGCGGGCCGGGTCGACTGGCCGCACCCGCAGGCGCGACCAGTCGACGGCATGCCGGCAGACACAGCTACCGCCCGTCCCGCGCCGGCAGTGGCAGGCCCGACGCCTGCCACCAGTCGGTGAGCGTCACGAAGTCGTCCGTGCTGATCAGGTCACGGTCGCGGGCGAGGACCGCCCATGCCACCTGGGCAACCTCGTTGCTGCGGGTGTGCCGTCTGACCTGCTCGACCCAGCCGGCGGGAACTTGGTCGGCGTCCAGGTCGCAGTCGTACTCGGCCAAACCGGCGTCGAGGAGCGCCGTGTACACCGTGTCGGTGACGTAGTCGTAGTCCTCGCCGCCGATCCGGCTCCGGGTGTCGTCGCCCAGGGTGCGAAGTTCGCTGGCCTGTTCGGGGCTCCATGACAGGGCCTCGTTGACGACGACGGCGAACGCGGCGCCGAACCGGTCGTCGAGGATGGTCGCGGTGTCGGTCACGGCTACCGCCGCTCGTCCGGCTGCGGCTGCTTGCCTCGCAGTTCGTCGGCGACCTTGACGGCCTTCGACGGCGACAGGTCGCCGAGGTGCCGGCCGATCCCGCTGTCCTTGTCCTTACTCTTCTGCGCCATGACGTCTCCTCACGGGGTTTGGGGTTGGACCGTCCGGTCCCCTGCCCCGGCACGACACGGGTTCGTGCCGGGGAGGCACCGGACGGGCTCAGCGGCGGTGGTTGCGCTCGTAGAACTCGACCTCGCCGGACGCGACCCACTCCCGGAAGTAGCGCCAGCCGCCGCCGATGGTGCGCGGGTAGCGACTGTCGTCCCACACCGGTCGGGGCAGAGCCACCGCACGGAAGAGTCGGTAACGAAGCCAGTTGCCGATTTCTGCGGCTGCGCTCATCGGGCGCTCGCCCACGACTCGTTGATCGCGGCCCGGCGGGCGTTGCCCCGGTTCGGGCGGACCCGGATGGTGGCCCGATCCTCGCCGGAGCCGACGGTGCGGGTGGAGCGGATCTCGCGGGGCAGGTGACCGTTCGTGGCGCTCGCGTACATGACAGTTCTCCTCATATCGGGGCGAATCATCGTCTGGATAGACCTCCGGCCAGGTGGCCGGGGTTCGCTGCTGGAATCGCGGGTCAGGAAGCGGGGCCGAGCGGCCCGGACTGCTGCCGGTCGGCGAAGAACTGGGTCGCACCGACCAGGAACGTCTTCGCCGCCTGCTCCTTGCGGCCGACGGCGGTCGTGTAGCCGTCCCACCAGATCTGCTGCTGCTCGAACGTGAGACCGTCCGGCGGTTGCGGTCCGCGATCCTCGTCGGGCTCGGCCGGGACGAACCCGGGCCGGGTCCGCAGGTCCACCACCTCGGCGGCCATCACGCCACCGCCGACATGAACGCCGTGTCGGTCAGCGGGTCGAACGCCTCACCGGCCTGCCACGGATCCACCGGCAGGGCCAGACGCTCCACTCCGGGCCGGTGCTGGCCGACGTACCGGGCGGGCCGGCGGAAGAGGCGGCTCACGGCCGGGCCTCCGACCCGTCGGCCCGGTTCGGACGCGTCGGCGGCCGAGGTGTGATCGGCCGGGCGGAGTCCCGGGTGGCCCGCTGGTTCGGCATCGGCTTCACCGGCCACTGCGGTTCACGGTTCGCATTCAGGGCTGACCACTGCTGCCGGTTCACCGGGCCACCGCCTCGAACGCGCCGGACACACACGTCAACACCGTCGCCGACGTGTAGCCGTCCGGGACAACCAGCCGCAGCCGTTGCAGACCATCCGAACCGGCCTGCTCGGCGTCGACCTCCGGGCACGCCGCCAACAGTTCCCGGACGATGCGGATGTAGCGAGGCTCGTCCGCCGGGTCCACGTTCGTTTCCGGAGTGACTCGCACGTTGCCGAGGCTGTCGAAGTAGACCCGGCCGGCGGCAACATCGGCGAGGACCCGCAGGATGAAGGCGTCCATCACGCCACCGTCCCGGTGTCGATAACCACGTGGTGCCGCTTGTCGATCGCCCACTCGTTGTCGCCGATGGTCACGATCACATGGGTGTCGTCGTCGGCCACCCGGTCGATCGTGTGCCAGTCGACACTGCCCGGGTGCCGTTGGACGGCGGCGAGGCTGTCGGCGAAGGCGGCGAACTCGATCCACCACGCGATCCGGGTACCGGCCGGGATGGCGAGGAGTTCGGGAACGCTAATCCGGTCCTTCACAGCACACCCCCGGACGTGTTCGATTCGCCCGTCCACTTCGCCACCCGGGCATGTGCCCGAACGACTCGCCGCATGTCCGCGTTTGACAGCCGGGCACCGGCCGGGAACTCGGTAACGACCTTCGGGTCACCGGGACGAAGTTTTCCGCTCTCGTCCGGGGTGTCGACCTGCTCGGCCAGCACCCGCGCCGTGTCTCCGATGATGTTGTGAACGTGCACGTGGGTAACGGAGCCGTCGGCGTTGCGGCGGCATCCGTCGTCCTGCCGGCACCAGTCCGGGTGGCTGACCTCGATCTGCTCCACGGTCACGCCACCTCCCGACGGCGGGCGGCGTTCATCGCCGCCCCGAAGACCGCATCCCACATCCGGCCGGGCGGCGGCGGGTTCCGGTAGATGTCGAGCAGGTCCGAGCGGAGCTGCGGGTCGATGTTCGGGCGTCGGGCGGGGTTGAACACGTCGAACGAGTCCAGTGCCACCGTCAGATCCGAGCGGAGCGCGTCGTCCGTCGTTGGGTCAGCCAGGGTCGCGGACGCCCACCGGATCAGGCTCTCGGCCTCGCGGTCGAGCGGGGTCCGGTCGTCGGCGGGCTCCGGGAAGGCGAGGGCGGTCGTCGTCATCGGGCAACCTTCGCTTCCACATACCAGACACCCGGGTCGTCCGGGCCGCAGCCGTAGTTCTCCCAAACCCCGACCAGCCGAAAGCCGCGAGCCACGAGCGCGTCGGTGGCGTGCTGCGGGTAACCCCGCCCGGCCGGTGCCGCAAGCACGATCTCCGTCCCGCCTGCGCCGGGAGTGCTGATGGTGATGGCGGTGTCCCCGACGGGCAGGGACGCGACCGACAGCGATGCTGGGTTCGTCGTCATCACGATCACCAGTCCCCGAAGGTGCAGACCGGGCCGCACTCGCCGTTCGCGTGCGGACCGCCCGGACGGTGATGGTCGCGGCTCTCGGCCGCCTGCTGCTCGTCGATCTGCCGCTGACGGATCACACCACGGAGCCGGCCGGGAACGTCCCGCGCCGGAGCACCGGCGGCGAGTTCGTCGCAGCGGGGGCAGCCGGGCGTCTTCCGGCCGAAGTTCGGGCCGCGCCCACCGTTGCAGGTGTGCCGGACGAACGTCGGGTCACCGCCGGCGGCCTCCCTGGTCTTCCTGCTGTTCGGCCACGCCATGTCAGGCCACCGCCTTCCGGGCGGCCCGCTCGCGGCGGTCCCGCTCCATGCCGGCACGGAACTCGTCCCGCAGGTCCTTCCAGGTGCGTGGGCGGGGGAACTCGGCCGCCACCTCCGCCAGCGCCGTACCGACCTGTGCGGTCAGCGCGGCCATGTCCTCGTCGGAGACGGGGCTGACTAGGTCCAGCAGGTTGTTCAGGTGCTCGACCCGGGCCCGGGACGGGGCGTCCGACCGGCGCTGCATGCGCAGCAGCTCGGCCCGCAACGCGTCGTCCAGGTCGGCCCGGATCTCCTCCGGCGACTTGAACGCCTCCCCACCCTTCGCGATCACGTCGCGGGCGAGGACCGCCGTCGGCTGGTCCGGGGTGGTGAAGCAGAGGATGTCGTGCCGGTACGCGGTGGTGCCGGCGTAGGTGTTGATCGCGAAGCCGCCCTCGACGGTGCGGCTCGACTGGATGGACAGGGACCCGTGACGCGTGGTCAGGGGGTCGGGGAGCGTGGCGGTGTTACCTTCCACGTCAAGTTCCCTTCGGGGAGCTGGGGCCCTGCACCGGTCTGGTTCTTTGGCGAGAGCGACGACCGGTGTGGGGTCGCTTGCTGTTGGACCCGACTCTACGCGCAATCTCGCGCAATTGCTAGAGTCGAGTGCCAGGTTCCGCGCAATCAAGCGCGCCAGCCCCCGGCCGATCATGACGGCCGGGGGCTTCTTGCTGGCCGAACACCCTTCACGACTGACAAGATTGCGCGAAATTGCTCATGCTGTCAGGATGGTGGGGAACCTGGAAGCCACGACGCCCGCAAGGGCCGAGGGAGAACACCATGCAGCTCAAGTTCCTGTGGAAGGACGCCAACTCCGGCGCTGGCGGCTGTCCCGCCCTGTACGCCACCGACGGCGGCTACGTCGTCCAAGGCGTACAACTCGACGCCGACACGCGGGCCGCACTCCGCGACCTCGCCGACAACGAGGACGCGGTATTCGTACCGGCCAACGTGCTCGACCGGCTGCGGGAGATCGGCTAAACCATGGGAACCCCGATCACCAACGACGAGTTTGGTCGCATGCTCCGGGAGTTCGAGACGAGCGCGTTCCGACTGGAACTCCAGCCCGCCTACTCGGAGCCGACCGAGCACGCCACGATGGCACGCTTCCTCGCGGGTGATCCACAGCCTCCGATCGAGGTTCCCGAGCTACGCGCCTGGTTCGACCAGATTCGGCGATTCACCGCCGAGGGCAAGAGCATCTGTCGGGTACGGGTCCACGAAGACCCGCCCACCGACTACCAGCGATGGGAACGCTGGATCGGCCAGTGGAACACCGAAGCAGGCGAAGACATCGCCTACCTCACCCGGCAGCAGGCGTACGACATCGGCCTGCTGCCGGACGCTGGCGACACCGATTGGTGGCTGCTCGACGACGCCACCTTGATCCTGATGCGGTTCGACGGGGACGGCCGCCGCATCTTGAACGAAGTTGAGAGAGACCCACACATGGTGGCTCGTGCGCGCGCATGGCGGGACCTGGCAGTCCATGTAGCCAAGCGCAAGGGAGCACCAGCATGAATCGAGCACCAACAGAGCAGTGGCTCACGCGGCCGGGCGGTCTCGCCGGCCGGCTGCGTGGGTCACGCAATCGCGTGAAACTCAACGGCAAGGAGTTCGCCGAGCGAGCGCAGTGGCAGCCGTCGAAGGTCTCTCGGTTGGAGACCGGCAAGCACGTGCCCACTGCCGAGGACATCGACACCTACGTGCGACTGTGCGGGCTCAACGAGACGGGCGCGGCCGAGCTGCATGCCCTGCTTGACGAAGTACTGACCGCACAGATGACTTGGAACCAGCGACTCAAAAGCGGTCAAGTGGCAGTTCAACAGGACTACAACCAACTTGTTGCAGAGTCCGACCGGATCTGTCACTTCGAGACCATGTGGGTGCCCGGCCTTCTCCAGACGCCCGAGTATGCCCGGCAGACGTTCGCTGGCATCGCAGCACTGCACGGGACCAGCGCCGACGAGGTTGAGGCTGCCGTGTCCGCCCGGATGGAACGGCAGCGGTACCTGTACGACACGTCAAAGACGTTCGAGTTCTTGCTGGCCGAGCCGGTACTACGCTGGCTGCTCTGCCCGCCGGACGTGATGCGCGGTCAGCTCGACAGGTTGCAAACCGTCGTCGGCCTCCCGAACGTGCGCTTCGGTGTGCTACCGCTCGGTGTACAGCTTCGCACAGCACCACAGAACGCATTCCAGATCTACGGCGACCTGGCCGTGGTTGAGACGTTCGTAACTGAGGACTTCCACCGCGACGAAAAGGCCAGGAAGTACGAGGAGATCTTGGCCATGTTGTGGGAAGAGGCGGCGGTTGGCGAAGACGCTCGCCCTCTGATTGTTGCCGCAGCCGACAGCCTGCCCTGACGGAGGATCATGAATCACGACTTGCCCCGATTCGACCCCGACCGACCCAACGATTGGCCGGCATTCTGGCCGGCCGTTACGGCAAGCCCGTTGTGGCGTACTGCGTCGTGGATTGATGGTGCCTTCAGGTCGCCCTGCACCTGCGGTGACCACGTCGTGTACGACCCAAGCGAGGATGCTTGGACTTGCTGGAGGTGCACCAACTCCTGCTCAAACTGTGGTGGGGCGTCGCGTGCCGAGCAGGACTACCACGCCGAGATGCGGCGACTACGGCTCACAGAGGGCGGCACGATCAAGCCCCTCCCGGCGTCTGTTTACGCGGCCGTGGTCGCATCTGGGCCGTGCGTGTACTGCGGGGCTCCGGCTGAACATGCCGACCACGTGCGGCCCGTCGCCCAAGGCGGAAGCGACAACACTGGCAATCTCGTCCCAGCCTGCGGCACCTGCAACCACGGTAAATGGGGCAAGCTCCTGACCGAATGGGATCCCGTACGGGTTGCCCATGGCGTTGAGTGCTCACCGGTCGTCGCCGTTGAGTACGCCAGGCTGACCGGCACGCTCGTCCGTTCATGAAGGCGGGACCGGCGGGAGTTGGCGCTCCCGGTACCCGGTCCCTTGACTCGGAGGTCCCCGAGCCCATGCCCAAGGTACTTGCTGCCCGTAGCCGTACACCTGTACGGGTTCAGGCAGGTACAACCCGATCAACCCCACACCTCGCTGCCGGCGTGACCCTCAGCGCAGTCGACTCCATTGCCCACAAGCAGCAGACGTACACCCGCGACCAAGCCGCCTACCTCGTTGCGCTCGCCTACGAGACTGGCCGGATCCACGGTGCCACGGAGGACATGGCCGAAGTCGTCGCCTGCTGGGCCGAGTTCGCCGAACCGCGACAAACCCGGGAACAGCGGATCGCCGCCAGGCTCGGCGAGATGAGAAGTGGTCATGAGCGTGAGCAGCGCCGACCGCGCAACCAGTGGATGCGACAGGTCTACGACAGCATGGAGTGGCCCGAGGTCGCTACGCCCGGATCCGTCGACCTGAGCACCCTCAAGGGAACGTGGCCAGCCATCACGCCTGGTCCCCGCGAGGAGCCTTGTGTCAACAACCGTCGCAGCGCGGACCGTCGCCACCTTCGGGTGGTGGCATGAGCGTCACCGCCTACCGTCAAGACTGGTCGGACATCTTCGACGACGAACCGTCGCCGGATGACGCACCACGGCGAATCATCGTCCCCACCACCTCCACCACCGGCCGAGGTGCCGGCGCAACGCCCTTCACCGCTGGCGCCGGATATGCACGACGGTTCCCGACTGACGCACTCCCACCTGAAATGCGGTCGTACGCCCGAGACCTGGCCATCCGGAAGCAGGTGCCGGTCGACCTGCCCGCTTTGACCATGCTAGGCATCCTCGGCTCCGTCGCCGGCCCCCGGGTCACGATCCGTCGGGACCTCGACTGGCGGCAACCAACGAACCTGTACACCCTCTGCGCGCTCCCGTCCGGCGCCGGAAAGTCGCCAACCGTGGACGAGCTGCGACGAGGGCTCTGGAAGGCACAGAAGGCACTTACCGAGGTACACGAACGCGACGTGGCGGCGAGGATCGTCGATCTGACCCGCCAGGTCGAAGAGATGCGTACCAAGGCCAACGACATCAGCACCCTGCCCGACGAGCGGGACCTACTCCGTACGCAGGCCAAGGCGCTGGAGAAGCAGGCCGACGAACTGGCAGCCGAGCCGCCACCGTCACCCGAGCTGGTCTTCGACGGAGACACGACGCCGGAAGCGCTGGCCGGCTCGATGGCGCTCAACAACGGGGCGGCGGCGGTCATCGACGACGAAGGTACGTTCCTGCGGAACCTTGGCGGCCAGTACAGCGGCGGTAAGACAGGCAACCTTGGGTTGGTGCTGGTCGGCTACGACTGCCGCTACTACCGCCCGAAGCGGGTCACCCGGGTTGCGGACCCGATCACCCGGGCTGCCCTGTCGCTGGTCATCTCACCACAGCCGGGGATCGTCGCGGACATGATGCGCAACCAGATGATGGAGGAGACCGGGGTGGTCAACCGGTTCCTGGTCTGCATCCCCGGCGAACTGACCGGGTACCGCACCGAGCGGCCGTCTACGTACTTCCGGGACACGCCCAACCAGTACGCCGACCGCACTGGCCGCGAGTGGTGGGCGAGCCTGTTGGAGGGCATCGTCCGCTACGAGGTCATCGGGGAAACCGACCCGGAGGATGCGGCGACGATCGAGTTGACCCGGGGTGCGTGGAAGCTGCACCGGGAGTATGAGCAGGCGGTCGAGGTGCGGCTACGGCCGGACGGGGACTTGCACCGGATCAGCGCGTGGGCGACAAAGCACACCGCCCGAGTGCTTCGGGTCGCGGCGCTACTTCACCTCGCCGGGGGCGCGTCCAGTGATGACGAGCTGTCCGAGTCGGTCATGGCCGACGCGATCACGATCGGTGAGTGGTCGGTGGAGCACTTCCTCGCCGCCGGGTCGGTGGTTGGGCTGACGACCGATGCTGGCCGGATCAAGGAGTACATCGACGGGACCGATGGCGGGTTCGCGTCTCGGTCGATCATCGCGCGTGAGGTGTTCAAGGGGCATGCGGCATCGAAGGATCTGACGGCGTGGATCGACGAGCTGGTGGCTACCGGTGACTACGAGCGGGTGATGCTGGCGACGACTGGTCGCCCCAAGGAGGTCGTGCGCAGGAAGAGGTCCGGTGCGCAATAAGGGGGGTTCCTACGCAGGGTCGCGCAAGATGTCTCGTGGCGCAGATGGGGCTGTGACCTGCGGTTTTGTCGATCCGGGAGACCTTTTCGCGCTTCTCGCGCTTTTCGCGCAGGGGTATGGGTGGTCAAAGGTGTATCTGATCTTGCCCTACACACACAGAGCATTTTTCAGACATCTATCTATCTTCCTATATATACCTAGGTCAGGCGCCAACAGACATGGCGCCTCCGACTCAGACGCCCACGCACCCCTGCGCAAGAAGCGCGAAAAGCGCGAGAAGGCAACAGAAGTCGGTGTTTTGGCAGGTCACCCCCACAACAACCCACGACCAAGCATGCGCAAGAAGTCGCGCAAGAAGGGCGTACTTACTCCTTCGGTGCCGTAAAGACGCTGACCGCCGAGCAACCGAGAGAATGGAGATCACCATGACCGACACGCAGCACCTCGACCAAGCCCTGCTCGCCGTCTACCGCTACGGCAACTGGAAGCAGGCCACCCTGCGGATGACCGACGACCAGCGAGAGGCCGCAGCGGACGCTGTCCAGCGGGCCGGTTACGACAACCCGCACGTCCGTTGGTGGAACCTGACCTACGACCGGACCGGCAAGACCGCCGTTGAGGCGTTCTGCGAGGCGATCGGCAAGCCCGTCCCGCCACCCCTGACGCCGGAGGAGAAGGCCGCGTTCGACCGGCAGATGGACGAGCTGGACCGGCGGGTGGTCGCCCGGTACGGGAACGACGCCACGCCGTAGCCTCTCGCGTCCCGCGCACGCCCGCCGCTACGATCCGAACATGGCTGACCTCGAAGCGCAGCGGTCCAGTCCTCGCGAGAACGCCTTCGCGGAGTTGCTGCGGCGGGCACGCACCCAAGCCGGGCTACGACAAGAGGACGTAGCCCGCACCGCTGGCGTCCCACTGCGAACGATCTCCCGATGGGAGGCAGGCGTGCCTGTCAACCCGCAGTCGGACGAGGTGCGGGCAGTCTGCATTGCCCTGCACATCCCGCCGATCCGAGCTGCGGTCGCGCTCGGCATTCTCGACGAAGAGGACTACCCACTCGCCGTGGAGGCGTCCCGCAGCAGCCAGGCTGTCGCCGCGACCATCCGCAACGCCCGCCTCAGGAAGAGGTGGACACAGCAGATCCTGGCAAAGCATGCCGGGATACCGGTTGCCCGACTCGACGAGATCGAATCCAGCTTCGGGAGCTTCGCCGAACCGGACGAGGTTCGCCCCCTCTACGATGCGTTGGGCATCCCACGTATCCAGCTCGTCGCCGCCGGCTACGACGACGACCTCGGCCTGACACCAACCGTCGATCAGATCATGCGAATGTTAAGGACGCCGGACATCCCCGACGAGGCCAAACAGGCGTTCATAGACTGCCTGCGCCAGCTCCGCGAGTCATCCGCACCAAGCACTGTTCAGACTGCGTCACAACGGTTCTGTGCGGCGATTGGCAAACCCCACCAACCGCTCAGTCCTGAAGAGAAGGCAGCGTGGGTGAGGCTTCAGGATGAGGTGGACAACCGGCCATACCATCGGCGCTCGGACCCCCGGCGCGACGTCGCATGAGCCGACGAATCCTCCGGGTGCTCGACGCATCCGCCCTCGTCGCGTTCTTCCAAGCTCACCCGAAGATGCTCGACCTTCTCGACGACGCCGAGTGCGGCAGGCTCGGCCTGATCGTCCCTGTTGCGGCGTTGTCCGCCGCGCAAGCCGAGATTGATCACACGGTAGATGAGTGGACGGCTCTACTACTGTGCCCCGGGGTGGACACCGCCGAGATGGGCCAGCAGTGCGCGATGGATGTCGGCACCTGGCCTGGCGACCTGTCCACGAGGCACACCGTGTACGAGGCGCACACGTTGAACGCTGTGATCGTTACGCGCGACCCTGGCCTGTACAAGGGCTACGAGGTTCGGTTGCTGGTCTTCTGACCTGACGTTGCGTAGGCACTGATCTTTTGTCTACTTGCGGGACGTTTCGTATTTATCTGTCCTCCGTCTTGATTAACATTCGGCGCTCGCGGTCAACTCGCCAACCCGGAGGCCACACACTAAACGGTTGATCATTTACCTCAACGGTCGCTTTTGTGAAATCAATAACGCTCGGCTCACTTAATGTTACCCGAGTGAATTGTGTAGTTCCGGCAAAGTGCGCCTGCCCAAAGTGCGCTCGGCGCCCATTGAAGGAGACATCGTCAAACCTAGTCAAGCTTGCAAATTGCGCCTTGAAGAAAGTTACCGACTCCGCGAACTCCACATTGGGAAAATCTGCGTCGCCGCCGAATACAGTAGAGTCAAAGGCAGACCGGTTCATGAATACCACACCCGAAAAGAGTGCATCGCTCATGAAGCACGCGCCCGGGAACCAGGCGGTTTCATGGAACCTCGTCCCGTCAAACCGAGTCCGCCCTATAAACACCGCGTTGCGGAATGTCGCGCGCATGAAATCACAACCAAAGAAGCGAACATCGATCAGTACAGCTTCAGCGAGGTCGACTTCAAGTGCACCCCAGCAGACCGAGCTTGCTTCACTGTCCCCACCCACCCGAAGGTGGCGCGCAAGGATGCGTTGTGCGGCGAGGCGAACTTGTCGCTCCTCTTGGCGAGCCGACATAGGGTCTTCAGACTCAACGTCGCCCGAATCCTTTGGCCTTGGCTCGGGTGACAAGTCCGGGTTGAAGTCCCGTCGAGGCGGGTGGTACGGCATACGCAAGTAGGCGCAGATTACATCAACGATAGTTTGGCGGTGTTCGGGATTGTCCTGAGCAAGTCGCTCAAGGGCGTACAACCCCGCCAGCCGCACGGGAGCCTTATCCGAGCCGAGTTGGTCCGCAGCCTTGACGTACAGCTCGGTAATTCGCCTCTCGGCAGCGTCGTGTTCGGTAGCCTGCTGGGCTCGCTCGGCGAGCTGGCGCCCCTGATCGGACAGCAAGTGATCCCGCTCAGCGAGCTGCTGACGCCGGAACGCCAGCAGTAGTGCGAGCGCCGCCCCGAGCGCGGCACCGATCGACAAGCCTGTTCGGATCGTCTCTACCCGCAGTTTCGCCCGTTCCAGTTCGGCACCGACGGCGGGCACAGCATCCTGAAGCCACCAGACCGCTCCGCCGGTGGCCACCACAACTGCTAACGCGCCAGCGAAGATGGTCCAGGTCCGTAGTGGCCGCACCTGCCTTCGGGGCGCCGGTTCCGAAGGCACAAGGGAAGGATCCTCTGCCATGAGCTTGCTCCATCGCCGCATCGGCGATCGGAACACGCGCCAACGGATCGTAAGGTGCGTAAAGAAGCGCTCCCATCGGTTCACTGGCAGATCGTTCCGACCGACGACGATGAACGCGACGGTCTGTCACCTTCCCGACACCAAGCCGTTGAGCACCCCGAGGTCAGCCGCTTCTCTTCCTGGACAGGCGCGGGTACAACTGGCCCATGACCCATGCTCAAGATCTCCCACCCAGCGTCGTTGAGATCGCCGAGTTCCTTGCCGTGAAGGCCAAGGGCTACGACAACCACCTGAAGTGGAACGAGCAGGCCATGTTCAAGGCCGACCTCATGAACGCCCGTAGCCGGTGGCGCGGGGTCGCACCTGAAGCCTTCACGGCGAAGCTGCGGCAAGAAGGCATGCGCGAAGCGGACATCATCGAACTCGTCGACTGGCTGAAGAAGGCTCAGGCTGGCCGTCGTCTCGTTCCGGATCGTGGGTACCGGGATTTCGTCTTCAATCCACCCCCTGAGGCTCCGGAGAGTAAGCCTTGGGTAAGCAGCCGGGACTGGTGACGTGGGCGAGTCGGATTCACCTTCAGCTCGGGTGCCGCGCCACCCGTTGAAGCCCGGCGTGACGATCGTTGAGACGAGGCATGTCGGCCCGTACAAGGCTGCCCTGCGGGGCCGGTGGACGCTGTTCGAGGCTGCGGCGAGGTCTGGGGAACGGGACCGGCGTGCCGCCCTCGCCCGGCGGCAGACCTAGAACGGGATCACCGGGGCGCCCTCGAAGCCGTCATACAGGCCCGGCTGCTTCGTCAAGATGTAGCCATCGGTACGCAACGCCAGCATGAGTGCGGTGGCGGCGTCGACTCGCCCGAGGTCCCGGGCAAGGCCGGCAAGGTCGAGCCAGTCGGAAACGTCGGCGTTGACCACGACGGTGCTGGGGTGCGCGGCGAGGACGGCAACGAGCGGGAGTTCCCCTTCGTGGATGTGCAGGAACGCTTCAGCGAGACAGGCGACGGGTAGGGCGACGAGTGAGTTCTCTTCCCCGACCTGGGTGATGATTTCGCCGACGGCGATGGACCGGTCTGCGTAGGCTGCGATGGCGGTCGAGTCGAGGACGATCCGGATGGGTGCGTTCATGTGCTGCGTCAGCCGGTCCAGCCCATCCGTTCCCGCAGTTGTCGTCGCCGTTCGGGGGTCCACTTCCGGTCGGCCTCAGCGAGCCGGGCGCGGGCTCTGGCGACGCCTTCGTCGGTGATGTTGAACCCTTGGTCGATGAGCATCTGCCGGCCTTGTTCGCGGGCCATGCGTTGCCGGATTGCCTCTGCGACGTAGGCGTCGGCGTCAGGTTCGGCTTGAAGGCGTGTGGCCACGTCCTCAGGCAGATGGACCGTCACAGGCTCGCTCATGCCTTATAGTGTACGGCCCCGCACTGCGGGTGAACAGGGCAAACGCCGGTCGTGACCTTGCTGCGCGGTCGATGATCGGCATGTGTGGGAGCATGCGGAGATCCCGGCGGTCGGCGGTCCGGTCGACGGTCGTTCCCTGTCCGTGCTCCTCGACGACGACGGGTTCCCGCCCCTGACCTTGGACGAGTCGTGGCTGTGGACGTCGTACGGCAGTGAGCTGTGGGATGCGGACACGGCCGGGGTGTACGAGCTGGAGCCGGTCGCCGGGGGCGGGCCGCCGTTCGTCTACCGATGGGTGCCCGCTCGTCCCTGATTGCTACTCCGAGTTTTCCACCGCGTCGTCGGCGACGGCGAGCGGCACCACGGCGGCGATCCGCCGGCCCCGGCTCGTGATGTAGGTGACCCGTCCGGCTGCGGCGGCGTAGAGCACGTCGGCGAAGTGCTCCCGGGCGTCTCGGACGCTCCGTTCCTCGGTGGGATGCCGCTCCTTCTTGGTCATGTCCATGGATGTTACCTGTTGTTCTGTGGCGTACACTGGTGTACACGACGGAAGGAGAGGGATGGACATCTTCGAGGTCACCGACCGGCTCACCGGCGGCGCCGACAGCATCCACACGATCGAGGTCAAGCTTCAGGTGCAACGACTCAACGAGGCCGGCATCTCCGCGACGGTCGCTCAGATCGAAGCCCAGCTTGGGTACCCGATCGCCGAGGCCAGTCGGGACGAGCTGCGTGGGGTGATCGCCGGCCTCAACGCGGTCGGCCGGGAAGGCGTGGGTCAGCGATGACCGAGGCAGCCATGCCGACGATGGAAGATCTGTACCCGGGCGGTGCCGGCTACCACCAGGCGCACGAGCCGTACATTCGCGCCGTTGCCGATGCCCTGACCGCGTCCGGGGTGAAGGTGCTGAACTGGTACGCCGACCCGAACGACCCCCGCGACGGGGCGATCCGGGTCAACACGTTCGGCCTCGACTACGACGAAGTCTGGGTGTGCTGGCAGGAGGAGCGCCGCTGGTATGTACTGCTGATCGAGGAGCATGAGGGCCGGGAGCCGTCCCGCTGGGTCCGCGACCTCGACGCTGGCACCGTCTTCTCACCGGAGTCGGTGGTGCGGGCGTTCGCCGACCACATGGGCATCACCGCCGACCCGCCGGGTGACTCGTTCCCGGATCTCGACTGGCCGGAGCACACGTTCGAGGACGACAACATCCCGTTGGAGCTGGCGCTACGCCGGTACGCGGAAGGAGGTCCCCGATGACCGACACGACGTCCTCCGACTTCCCACCCGGACTGCTGGACTACTTCGCCGCCCGGGAACGGCAGCGCGCCGAGACGGTCAACCGGGCGCTGGCCACACTCAGCCCGTTCGAACGTCGCCTTGTGCGAGAGGCGGCCGTCATGGGCTACGTGCGTGGCGCGATGGCGGGCCACCTTGACGGACGGCAAGGCCGCGAGCAGGAGATCCCGAAGGACGCGACAATTCTCGTCGAGGTCGTTGGCGCCTGCATCTCGATGGACGAGCTGTACCCGTACCTCGCCGCCGCGTCCGAGGGGAAGCGGCGTCGGGTCACGAAGTCTCGGAGGTGGCCCGGTGAGTGATCAGGCTTCGGCTCCAGTGACGGTTACCTACGACTGCCCCAGCCGGTGCGCCTACGTCCTGCCGGTCGCGTCGGAAGTCGAGCTGCGGGCGTGGACACAGGTGGAGACTGTCGGCATGTGGGCTGACGCCCAGCACGAGCGCGAGTGCCCGTCCCGTCAGGGTGTCGACCCGTACGCCGCCCAGGTGGCGGAAATCCTGGCCGGTGCCGACGCCCGCCGGAATCCGAACCCGCGCATCGACGACCCTGACCGGCTGCGGGCTCGCATTGAAGCCCTCCGGTCGTCCCGGTCGTCCTGAATGCCCACCGAGGGTCTCATCTACTGCGTCCTGCGCCGCGCCACCGTCGGCCTGGTTGTCAACGGCGGCAAGGTGGTCGATGCCCCTCCATACGTGCGCCGCATGAAGGGCCGGGATGCTCGGCAGGTGTGGCGAGAACTTGCCGCGCACGCGGACGACTTACGGTGGCTACCGGACCGGTAGGTCACGCGAACCCGAGCCAGTTCTTCGCGCTGCGGGTCATCAGCGTTCCCATGATCGCGGCGAGGAAGCCGATCCCGACGACGGCTGCTCCGACGCTGCGGAGTGTCGCGAGGGCTACGAGGAGCGCCACACCGAACCCGAGGTAGCTTCCCCACCGCCGGGCACGAACCAGGCCGACGACGGCTGCCACGGCGACCAATGCGACGCTGCCGAGGAACACAACGGCATGGGTGCGGCCAGTGTCACCGACGGCGTTGGCGACCGCCCCGAACCCGGTCAGCACGGCCAAGGCGCCGAGGAGGAAGGCTCCGACCTTCACCGGGTACGGCATCCGTGTCGGCGGCCCGTCGTCGTCCGTCTGGTCGAGGTCGTCTGGTTCGGTGTCGTCGTCCACTGGCAGATGATGCGGCTGGACGGAACGTGAGGTCTGTTCACTGTCGGCGACACGACAGCTTCCCGTCGTGATGTTGGAGGTGCTGGTCGGGTGTTCGGGCTATTCGCGTGCGGGGATAGTCCTGCTGGCCGACCCCACCCTGAACGGCCGTTCGTGAGCGGCAGGCTACCGACCGGTACCGGCGGCGACGGGCGCGAACAACACTCGGGCGATGGACGCGAACCTGCACCGCCGCAGGTGCCCCCACTGCGGCACAGACCTGACCGCCCTCGCCCGCCTCGTCACCACCCACGGCGCCCCCGTCCTCGAACGGCACGAAACCCCACCCGGACCGCTTCCGGCCGGCACCCGCGACGCGGACTGGCTGACCCTGCCGTGCCTGCACCCGCTGCACGGGATCCTGCTCTGGGATGCGATCGTCGGCCTCGGCTGGGGGCATGGTGTCGCCGCCGAGGTGTGTCGGCCGGTCGCGTCGCAGCTCGCCGCCTGAACGGGTCGGGGGTGGCCCCGACTGTGGGTGATGACGTGGGGATGCCGGGGCCACCCATAGGCACGGTAGGTGCCGGGTCTGACAGGGCGGCACACTGGACGTGTGTCCATCTACGCCACCGCCCTACCGCTCGACGGCGACGAGCAGCCGGCACCGATCGTCTACCAGGGCTCACACGTCCTACCCGCCGACGGCGACGCCCGGGATGGTGTGCTGCTTCTGTGTCAGATCCCCGGCCACATCAGCCTCAACGGCCGGGACTCGCCGGACGACGAGCGTACGGTGTGGCCGTGGCTGCGCCTGTCGCTGCACGGGCCGGGCGGGGACGCGACCGTGGTACTCGACCGGGAGCAGGTGGAGCGGATCCACGCCTACCTCGGCGAGTGGCTGAGCGCAGCCAGGTCGGCGGCGAGTTGACCCGTGGGCGACGGTGACGCGCATGTGATGCCCCGGGCGGATCTGATCGACCACGAGGTTGACGACTGCCCGTGCGGGCCGACAACCGAGCCGGTACCCCGCCCGGACGGGTCGATGGGGTGGCTGGTCATCCACCACACGCTCGACGGGCGCGAACTGTGGGAGCCGCGTTAACCGTCTCGGTGCAGCCGTTTCAACGTCTCCCGCAGCCCCGGAGTGTCCGGCATCGTGGTCGCCACCGCAGCGCACAACGACAGGGCGCTGACGAAGTTCCGGCACGTTCCGCAGTCCTCGTCCCGGCAGGCTGCGGCGTGTTCCCGGGACGCTTCGATGGTCCAGCGATGCATCCAGCCCATCGCCCAGCCACGGCCGTGCAGGTTGGTGACCTGCTTCATGAAGTACTCGGTCTGTTCCGGGTCGGGCAGCATGTGGACGGGCATCGCGATCCCCCTCGATCGGCGGCGTGCCTTCCTGTCTACCCCGGTGTGACGTGTGCTGGCCTCGGGTTCGGGGGCGGTGCGGGGTCGGCTGGTCGCCCACAGTCGGCGACGGTCGGATGATCTACCGTCGCCGGTACGACGGAGCCCGGCCCTCGTCGTGAGGCGCCGGGCTCTGTGTGCCTGCGGTCAGTCAAGCGGTGGTAAGTCCACCATCCGCGCCCACAACTGCCATCCGTTGTCGCTCTTTCGCTTCTGCCATCCGTCCGGCTCCGGCCCGTGCTCGAAGAACCGGTCCATGCGCTGTTCAACCCACTCCGCGAACATCTCCCGCTGCCATGCCTCAATGCCCGGTCGGACCAGCGCGATCACCTCGGCGCCATCATCGTTGGGTCGCAGGACGAGGTAGCCACTCACGTCGGGTTCGTCTTCTCGCCCGAACCCGGTCTCGTCGTCGAGGCTCAGGCCCCGGTCGTTCAGTCTCTGCTCCGCGCTTGAAGTCACGAGGTTGAGTGTGCCCGACCGGATCACGTCTCGCCGGTGACCGACTCCCGGCGGTAAACGACGTAGTTCCGACCGACGACCACCCACGTGCCGGGCTCGTTGACCCGCTCGATCAGTAGGTCGCCTGCGACCACCTGGCTCTCCGGGTCGTCGACTTCGGCGAGGCGCGCATCTGGGCGAATCGCCTTGACCTCGTCAAAGTTCTTCCCGGTCCACCGAACGGCGTTGGCCGGACGCCGAGGCAGCCTGGCGTTGGGGTCACCTGCGTGCCAGCGCATGAACTCGCGCAACACCTCGGACCGGTCTGATCCGGCGGCGGCAGTCGACTCATCGAACCGGAGCCACAGGTCCTCTTCGGCGCGAATCGTCTGGCGGGGCTTACCCTTGCCGCTTTTCCGGGTCACGGCGATCACCGTAGTGGGTGCCGGGGTGTCATGACGGGAACTGTACGGGGTGTCATGACGTTCGGCGGTTCGGTCAGTTGATGGTGTCATGACACCATGCTACCGTAGGTGTCATGACACTGCGAGGTCGCGAGGCAGCCGAAGCCTGGTACGCCGTCGGGCAGCCAGTCGCCGAACTCGCCTACCTCGGCCAGGGCCGCTACGAGTCCCACCTCGTCACCGTCGTCCGCGTCACCAAGGCGATGGTCTTCACCGACAGCGGGCGTCGGTTTTGGCGCTACAGGAACGGACGCAACGAGGTTGGCAGCCGTGACAGGCAGCTCATTACCGCGAGCGCCGTGGTCTTCCGTCTCGTGCCCGCCGACCACCCGCGCGTTACCCAACCAGCCAGGGAGTCGCAGTGAACCGCAGCATGGAGCACCAGGACCGGTGCGGCGACGCCGGCATGCCGCTGATCGTCATCGACCGGCAGGGCCGCGAGGTGCCGGTTCCGGACGGCGTAAACCCGTCCGACTACGTTGCCGACCACCTCGGCCCCGGCTACGAGGCGCTGATCCGCTGCGTCGACCACCCGGACACGCCGGCCGTGGACTGCCTCATCTGCGTACCCGAGGAGGACTGACGTGGAACTGATCAAGGCCGATGGCACTTTGGCAGACGGCATTGCCGACGACTCGCACACCCGAGAGGAACACCGTCTCGATCCCGGCGTCTACCCCAGCAAGGGCCACGTTCTACTCGTCGGAACCAACGAGCGGAACTTGACCGTCATCGACCTCGGCGGAGTGATTCAGGTGGGTGGCATCGACGTGACCGACCCGGACCACCTGGATGCCCTCGCCGAGTACTTCCAACGCCTGGCGGTGACGTTCCGGGCTCGCCAAACCAACTGAACGGAGATCACATGGAACACCCCCGCGAAACCACGTCGGCAGTCTTCGAGACGGAGCCGGCCGACGGCAGCACCCTCGTTCTCCGAAAGTCCACCTTCCACGGCGAGCCGGAGTGGGAGGTCATCTGGCGTGACGACGCCGAGGCCCGCCGATGGGCTGGCGGCGGCGACCCGGACGGCCAGCACTGGTTCCGTGCCAGCGACGAGGACGCGATGGAACTGCACCAGTACCTCAAGTACGCGGACGAGGTCTACAACCTTGGGTCGCTGGTCGGCCGACTCGGCAAGGACAACTGACTGATGGACCCGACGACCACCTACGCGTGGTGCTTCAGTCACGGACGCATGCACAAGTTCGTCGCGCCGGAAGGCCCGTGGTGCTCCGCGTCGTGGCTTCCGCTCGGCGAGGATGAGGAGGCGGCGTACAGCGCCAAGGCAGCCCGGGTCGGCGACGCGCAGTTCATGGACGACCTACCACTTGAAGTTCAGGTGGAGGTCGTTGACGAGTGCGCTGGCCAGGGCTGACCGATGGCAAGACTGTTGGTGACTCGCGGCCTACCCGGCTCCGGCAAGTCGACGTTCGCGCGGGCGTGGGTGGCCGAGAACCCGACCGGCCGCTACCGGGTCAACCGGGACGACCTCCGGGCGATGGGCCACGACTCGACGCACGTGAAGGCGTCGAAGACCTCGCTGGGCACGGAGCGGATCGTCGTCGCCGCCCGGAACGCGATGATCGTGTCCCTGTTGCGGCGCGGCGTGGGTGTGATCGTGGACGAAACCTGCCTCCCCGACAAGACGCTGCACAGCCTGCGGCGGCTCGCCGACCGGGCCAACGCCGGGTTCGAGGTCGTCGACTTCCGGGACGTGCCGATCGAGTTGTGCATCGAGCGTGACGCCCGGCGGACCGGTACGGCACGGGTCGGCGAGCAGGCGATCCGGGATATGTGGGAGCGGCACCTGGCCGAGCAGTCCGAGGCGGCGGCGTGAAGACGCTTCGTGTCCGTCACGAGTCGGCACCTCCGCCGTTGGGATGCCGCTGGTGCGGTGTTGACAAACGTGAGCACGTCCAACTGTGGGTTCCTGGCCGCAGTTGGCATGGCTGGGAGCAGCCGACGAAGGCGCAGATTGAGGCCCGACTGCGGGCTAAGTTCGCGGCCCGCGCTGGCCGTGGCGGTCTCTCGACCACGGAGACCCACCGTCAGCCGCTTACATCGCAGCAAAGCAAGCCCTGAAGAGCAAAGAACGCACCGACGAGAAGGAGTGACCTGATGTCCCCGGAAGAGCACTACGCCGAAGCGGAACGACTTCGCGCCCTGGCCGTCGAGCACTGGATGAACCCTGAGGGCGGCTACGACGACGCCGAGTCGCCGACTGCCGAGGAGCGGGAGATCCGGGCGTCGGTAGCGGCCGACGCCCGGCAGGACGCGATGGTCTACCTGGCCGAAGCGCAGGTGCACGCCACGTTGGCGCTGTACCGGAAGCCGGCGGCCGAGCCGTTCGTTCCGAAGCTGGACTGGTGAGCCGGTGAGTATCCCCAACACCCACCCCACCCCCGAAGTCACCGCGATCGTCACTGCGCTTGCTGCCGGCGCCGGTGCTACGACCGTGCACTACGAAACCACCGGCCGTGTCCTGGACGCGCTGGATCTGCCGTCCCGGGATGCTCGGGTCCGTGCCGAGGTCGCCGAAGAGATCGCCCGTGCGATCGAAGTCGAGCGGCCGTCGGCAGGGAGCTTTTGGGACACCGCTGACGCGGCCCGGGTGTACGCCCTGAACGACGCGGCGAAGGTCGCCCGGAAGTACGCTGCTGCGCCTGCCGAGAGCGTCGCTGCGGGGTCGGCTGTTCCCGTCGAGGGATCCGGACTACCCCAACCCGCTCCGCAGAGCGTGGGTCGGCTGCCGTGGCCATACGGCCCTGATCCGGTCACCGACACATGGTTGCGGGAGCAGGGTGCCGATCCGGTTGTGGTGCGGGATCAGGCCCGCCAACAGATTGACGCCCTGGTCCGACCCCGCCCGATCCTGTCGCTTGACACGGGCGCAGCTTGTGGTCGTTGGTGTGAGCGCCCGACTGGACATAGCGGTCCGTGTGACCCGGTCGCCGACATCTCCGGACGCACCGAGGAGGGTTCTGATGTCTGAGCAGACCCCGACCACCGACGCCCCGTACGAGGAGCCGGTGCTGAGCGAGGAGGCATACGGCGACATCGAGGTAATCCCGATGCCCGGCGAAGCGCGACAGGCCGCGTGGCGCGCGTATCACGCGGCGGAGCCGCCGGCCAGAGGCCGCATCACTACTGCTATCGAGACCGCGTACGCCGCTGGGCTGGCTGCTGGTCGTACCGCAGCAGCCGCAGACATCCGGGCGGTCGATGCTTCTGTGCTCAACGGTTACTGCGCCGACGTGGCTGCTCGTGTGGCAGAGAGCGGAGCCAACCATGCCCAGTGATCTACCCGAAGAGGTTGCCGACCTGATTCGTGCCGCCGTGGAGTGGCGGCGAGCCCACGCCAACCGGTCGGTAACAGCAGCACCGACCAAGGCGCGGGCGTCACGTGTACTGGCGGAGGCGGTCGACGCATACAACTGGCGCCTCGCGGAACACGGAGCCGACCGGTGAGCGAGTACGACACCGCGCCGAGCAAGCCGGACTTCGAGCGGCGACCGGCTGACCACCCGCACACCGATCCGGACGACGGTCGCAGCGAGTGCGACCGGTGTGGCAAGTTCGTGTGGCCGGCGATCCACTCGTGCAAGGGCGTGCCAGTGACTGTTGCTGCTCGCGCCCGTTGGGATGCCGCCCACGCGGTCGAGCCAGTGACCGCCCCCAACCCCGCCGACGTCGAGCAGTGGTCCGCCACAATCAACACCGCTGCCGACATCCTCCGGGAGTACATCGCCCGGGAGTCGCCGGACCTGGTGCCGCTGCTGTTCAACGCCGACTACGAGGGCATGGCGATGGCGCTCGCGGAGGCCGGGCGGTTGCTTCCCTCAGACACCGACACCCGCACCGAGTACGCGGCGAAGGTGGTTTGGGACACCGGTGATGTGACGTTCTGGGAGTCCGACCGTGGGCGTGCTGAGGACGTGGTGGCGTTCCACGCGAAGCGTCGGGCCGAAGGCCCGCATGGAATCGCTTCCGCCGAGGTCGTCCAGCGGACTGTGATCACTTCGACGGGTCCGTGGCGTCCGGTTCCTTCCACCCCCACCAAGGAGAGCTGATCGTGCTGCCGTCGCATTGGTGGTTCGCCGGCTGGAGCAAACGCCGGTCCGCCGCCGAGATCTTCCGCCACACCACGGTCCGGGGCGGCTACGCGGCCACGTACCGCCGGCTGGTCCGGTTCGGGCCGTGGTCTGTCGGCGTCATCCGCTACCGGCCGTATCCGCCGGTTCCTTCCACCCCTGAGGAGACACCGCATGCGTGATCAACTTCGCGACCTGATCGCCGCCAAAATGCACGCCGACGACTGCGGCTGCGACGGCCCCGAGGACGACTTCTACCGAAACCTCGCTGACTCGGTAATGGAGCTGTTCCCCGACGTGGAGCGGCAGGGCCGAGATGCTGCCGGCGGCTGGGACGCGGCCGAGGGTTGGGAGCCGCTCGCGACTCGGTGGGTTGCCCGTACCGCACCTGAGGAGACACCCCGATGAGCACCTGCCACCTGTGCCCGTCCGACGACAACCAGATCCCCGACGCCGACGTCCTCGATCACCTGCGGGTGGTCCACCCGGACGCGTACGGGGAAGGTCCGGACCTGTGGCCCGACGGCTCGCCCGTCGTTGTCGATGCCGCTTTGACGCCGGCCGAGTTCGGGGATCCGTCGTGAGTACGCGGGTTCGTCCGGTCGACCCTCAGGTGCTTTCCCGTTGCGCTGGCTGCCGACGGCCGCCTTGTGACCGGCGAGTAGCGGTCGTCTAGTCGGCTACACCGGTAGGCGTCTACACGCCGGGACATAACCTCCGCCTGTGATCGTTCCGGGCGGGCCGCGTATCGACACCGCCGCCAAACTGACCGCCCTGCTGCGGGAGCAAATCATGTCCGGGCAGCTCGCCCCCGGTGCTCTGATCCCGTCGGAGCAGACACTCCGTCAGACGTACGGGCTGGCCCGGGGCACCGTTGCCAAGGCGGTCCGGGCACTACGCAACGAAGGGCTCGCCACACACGTCGTCGGTTATGGTGTCGTCGTGCGCCCGGTCGGCGAGAAAGAGGACGTGCCCGCCGGCCCCGGCTCGACTGTCGACATCCGCATGCCGTCCCCGGCCGAGGTGGAGGCATGGGAGCTACCGGAGGGAGTTCCGGTGTTCGTGGTCGTGGACGCGGACGGGACGGGTCAGGTGTATCCGGCGGACCGGTACCGGCTGCGGGTGGGATGAGGGGGTCCGCTCTCTGCCCGGCTGACTGATCACTGCGGTTTCGACCGAAAGTGGAAGATCTTTCACCATGTGCGGTCCGATCGGCGGGACTGTCGGGTCCCTGTCAGCAGGTCATGGAACTTCCACGGCGCGCGTCGCGGGCAGGCGTCTGTCAATACGTCATACGAGCAGCCGTTCCATCCGCACCTTGGGCACGCTCCCACATGATTGCCGGTCGACAATCAACCCGCAGGTCACCTCGAAGACCAGCCCCGTTCACCGCCGGGTCGGCTATCGACACCGATCGAGCCCGAAACGGATCACCGAACCTCCGCAGCAGATCACCTGAATCCGACCAAGGCTGACCTAACAGCCATCCAAACGGGCATCCACCTACGCCCGACCAGCCCTGACGCTCAAGACTCACTCACCGTTGCTAGATCATTACTGGCGAGGCAGTCTCGGAGGCTCACACCACACCATCACGGAGGTGACCACCAGTGCGGCGACACCCAGCACCCCGCACCACCCGAGGACGCACCCCCGCCCTCACCAACGCCGCACCCCCCACCCCACCTCCACGCTGACCCCTCGCACCACCCCGACCGGCCACCGATGATGGTCGAGTCACCGCCGCCAACCCCACGCGGCGGAGAGGCACCGTCCGCCTCCAATCCTTCCGGCAAAGCTTTGGAGTCAGCCCCATGAGCACCGAACAGACCAGCACCCGCACATCCGTCCCGCGCTACTTCATCGCAGGCATGGCCTGCGGTTCACTCGCCCTCTTCGTCACCGTCGGCGCCCTCATCTACTACGCACTCGTCAGCTCCGGCACCTTCGGTGAGCCGCCACACGGCCTGTCCCCGATCTGGGCCGTCGTCGTCATCCTCCTCGCCCTCGTCCCCATCGGCCTGTGGTGCGCAGACGTCGCCGCCCGGCCCATCCTCAACCGCATCAACCGGCTCGAAGCCCTCGTCGAGCGGGCCAGCGAGGACGCACTCAAAGCGGCGAACGAGGCCGGCTACTGGCGCGGCATCGCAGCAGGGGCAAGGCAAGACATCGAAAACCTGGCCAACCCCGCCGACGTGATCAAGCTAGTTCGGGACGGGCGCCGCAACGGCAACGTCGGCTGACCGGGGCACGAACCGCACCGACGCCGGATCGAACCCCGGCCCCCGCCGCTGCGCAGGCAGAACCACCACCCGCACCCCGAACGCCTGCATCACCGCCCGCCGCTGGTTGAGATCCAACGCCCCCCACCGCCGCTCGGCCAGGTCACCGACCGTCGCCATCACCAACTCAAGATGTGGCGACGGTCGGTACGCTTTCGCCTCTGCCTCCGCCTGCTGCAACTGCGGCTTCAACCGGGTCGTGATGATCCGCAACTGGGCGGCTTCGATGTGCCCGTCGGCGTAGTCGTTCGCCGCCTGCGTCAAGCGCGCCCGCAGCGTCGTCACCCGCGTCAACGCCTCCGCCGCCTTCGCCGACGACCCGGACAGCAGGTCGGCGACGTCCGGGCGCCGCATCAGGGCCACCATCTGATGCTCGACGTACCGGTCCACCGCCGCCAGGTTCCGGCCCACACACGCCTTGGCCTCGCACACGTACAACTGCTGCTTCCGCCCGTGCCGGGAGTTGCCGCGCATCGCCACCCGCAGGTGCGCCCCGCACACTCCGCATTCGCCGACGCCCCACGTCAGAAGGTGCTGGCGGGAGCCGGGACGCTCGATGGTCCGGCCGGGGTCGGTGAGGAGCGCGACAACCCGGTCATGTTTGTCCGGGTCGACGATCTTCGGCCAGGCGGCGGGGATCAACGCCTCGTCGGGGCGGCCCCGGTGGTAGATCCGCAGGCCGATGTTCGCCGGTCGGATCGCGAGCTTCTTCACCGACGTCTTCCCCCACCGACTTCCGTCGTCGGCCTGGCCCTTCGCCCGCCGCGTCCGCCGGTGCCCCGCCCCCGGCGCTGGGACACGTCGCCGGTTCAGGTCGTCGCGGACAGCGGCGAGGGACTTACCGGCGAGCAGCTCGTCAACGATCCACCGCACGACATCGGCCTCAGCGTGTTTCTCCT
>NZ_JBMHMC010000006.1:0-20421 GCF_049179135.1 Plantactinospora sp. WMMB782
TCCCGACGACGGCTGCTCCGACGCTGCGGAGTGTCGCGAGGGCTACGAGGAGCGCCACACCGAACCCGAGGTAGCTTCCCCACCGCCGGGCACGAACCAGGCCGACGACGGCTGCCACGGCGACCAATGCGACGCTGCCGAGGAACACAACGGCATGGGTGCGGCCAGTGTCACCGACGGCGTTGGCGACCGCCCCGAACCCGGTCAGCACGGCCAAGGCGCCGAGGAGGAAGGCTCCGACCTTCACCGGGTACGGCATCCGTGTCGGCGGCCCGTCGTCGTCCGTCTGGTCGAGGTCGTCTGGTTCGGTGTCGTCGTCCACTGGCAGATGATGCGGCTGGACGGAACGTGAGGTCTGTTCACTGTCGGCGACACGACAGCTTCCCGTCGTGATGTTGGAGGTGCTGGTCGGGTGTTCGGGCTATTCGCGTGCGGGGATAGTCCTGCTGGCCGACCCCACCCTGAACGGCCGTTCGTGAGCGGCAGGCTACCGACCGGTACCGGCGGCGACGGGCGCGAACAACACTCGGGCGATGGACGCGAACCTGCACCGCCGCAGGTGCCCCCACTGCGGCACAGACCTGACCGCCCTCGCCCGCCTCGTCACCACCCACGGCGCCCCCGTCCTCGAACGGCACGAAACCCCACCCGGACCGCTTCCGGCCGGCACCCGCGACGCGGACTGGCTGACCCTGCCGTGCCTGCACCCGCTGCACGGGATCCTGCTCTGGGATGCGATCGTCGGCCTCGGCTGGGGGCATGGTGTCGCCGCCGAGGTGTGTCGGCCGGTCGCGTCGCAGCTCGCCGCCTGAACGGGTCGGGGGTGGCCCCGACTGTGGGTGATGACGTGGGGATGCCGGGGCCACCCATAGGCACGGTAGGTGCCGGGTCTGACAGGGCGGCACACTGGACGTGTGTCCATCTACGCCACCGCCCTACCGCTCGACGGCGACGAGCAGCCGGCACCGATCGTCTACCAGGGCTCACACGTCCTACCCGCCGACGGCGACGCCCGGGATGGTGTGCTGCTTCTGTGTCAGATCCCCGGCCACATCAGCCTCAACGGCCGGGACTCGCCGGACGACGAGCGTACGGTGTGGCCGTGGCTGCGCCTGTCGCTGCACGGGCCGGGCGGGGACGCGACCGTGGTACTCGACCGGGAGCAGGTGGAGCGGATCCACGCCTACCTCGGCGAGTGGCTGAGCGCAGCCAGGTCGGCGGCGAGTTGACCCGTGGGCGACGGTGACGCGCATGTGATGCCCCGGGCGGATCTGATCGACCACGAGGTTGACGACTGCCCGTGCGGGCCGACAACCGAGCCGGTACCCCGCCCGGACGGGTCGATGGGGTGGCTGGTCATCCACCACACGCTCGACGGGCGCGAACTGTGGGAGCCGCGTTAACCGTCTCGGTGCAGCCGTTTCAACGTCTCCCGCAGCCCCGGAGTGTCCGGCATCGTGGTCGCCACCGCAGCGCACAACGACAGGGCGCTGACGAAGTTCCGGCACGTTCCGCAGTCCTCGTCCCGGCAGGCTGCGGCGTGTTCCCGGGACGCTTCGATGGTCCAGCGATGCATCCAGCCCATCGCCCAGCCACGGCCGTGCAGGTTGGTGACCTGCTTCATGAAGTACTCGGTCTGTTCCGGGTCGGGCAGCATGTGGACGGGCATCGCGATCCCCCTCGATCGGCGGCGTGCCTTCCTGTCTACCCCGGTGTGACGTGTGCTGGCCTCGGGTTCGGGGGCGGTGCGGGGTCGGCTGGTCGCCCACAGTCGGCGACGGTCGGATGATCTACCGTCGCCGGTACGACGGAGCCCGGCCCTCGTCGTGAGGCGCCGGGCTCTGTGTGCCTGCGGTCAGTCAAGCGGTGGTAAGTCCACCATCCGCGCCCACAACTGCCATCCGTTGTCGCTCTTTCGCTTCTGCCATCCGTCCGGCTCCGGCCCGTGCTCGAAGAACCGGTCCATGCGCTGTTCAACCCACTCCGCGAACATCTCCCGCTGCCATGCCTCAATGCCCGGTCGGACCAGCGCGATCACCTCGGCGCCATCATCGTTGGGTCGCAGGACGAGGTAGCCACTCACGTCGGGTTCGTCTTCTCGCCCGAACCCGGTCTCGTCGTCGAGGCTCAGGCCCCGGTCGTTCAGTCTCTGCTCCGCGCTTGAAGTCACGAGGTTGAGTGTGCCCGACCGGATCACGTCTCGCCGGTGACCGACTCCCGGCGGTAAACGACGTAGTTCCGACCGACGACCACCCACGTGCCGGGCTCGTTGACCCGCTCGATCAGTAGGTCGCCTGCGACCACCTGGCTCTCCGGGTCGTCGACTTCGGCGAGGCGCGCATCTGGGCGAATCGCCTTGACCTCGTCAAAGTTCTTCCCGGTCCACCGAACGGCGTTGGCCGGACGCCGAGGCAGCCTGGCGTTGGGGTCACCTGCGTGCCAGCGCATGAACTCGCGCAACACCTCGGACCGGTCTGATCCGGCGGCGGCAGTCGACTCATCGAACCGGAGCCACAGGTCCTCTTCGGCGCGAATCGTCTGGCGGGGCTTACCCTTGCCGCTTTTCCGGGTCACGGCGATCACCGTAGTGGGTGCCGGGGTGTCATGACGGGAACTGTACGGGGTGTCATGACGTTCGGCGGTTCGGTCAGTTGATGGTGTCATGACACCATGCTACCGTAGGTGTCATGACACTGCGAGGTCGCGAGGCAGCCGAAGCCTGGTACGCCGTCGGGCAGCCAGTCGCCGAACTCGCCTACCTCGGCCAGGGCCGCTACGAGTCCCACCTCGTCACCGTCGTCCGCGTCACCAAGGCGATGGTCTTCACCGACAGCGGGCGTCGGTTTTGGCGCTACAGGAACGGACGCAACGAGGTTGGCAGCCGTGACAGGCAGCTCATTACCGCGAGCGCCGTGGTCTTCCGTCTCGTGCCCGCCGACCACCCGCGCGTTACCCAACCAGCCAGGGAGTCGCAGTGAACCGCAGCATGGAGCACCAGGACCGGTGCGGCGACGCCGGCATGCCGCTGATCGTCATCGACCGGCAGGGCCGCGAGGTGCCGGTTCCGGACGGCGTAAACCCGTCCGACTACGTTGCCGACCACCTCGGCCCCGGCTACGAGGCGCTGATCCGCTGCGTCGACCACCCGGACACGCCGGCCGTGGACTGCCTCATCTGCGTACCCGAGGAGGACTGACGTGGAACTGATCAAGGCCGATGGCACTTTGGCAGACGGCATTGCCGACGACTCGCACACCCGAGAGGAACACCGTCTCGATCCCGGCGTCTACCCCAGCAAGGGCCACGTTCTACTCGTCGGAACCAACGAGCGGAACTTGACCGTCATCGACCTCGGCGGAGTGATTCAGGTGGGTGGCATCGACGTGACCGACCCGGACCACCTGGATGCCCTCGCCGAGTACTTCCAACGCCTGGCGGTGACGTTCCGGGCTCGCCAAACCAACTGAACGGAGATCACATGGAACACCCCCGCGAAACCACGTCGGCAGTCTTCGAGACGGAGCCGGCCGACGGCAGCACCCTCGTTCTCCGAAAGTCCACCTTCCACGGCGAGCCGGAGTGGGAGGTCATCTGGCGTGACGACGCCGAGGCCCGCCGATGGGCTGGCGGCGGCGACCCGGACGGCCAGCACTGGTTCCGTGCCAGCGACGAGGACGCGATGGAACTGCACCAGTACCTCAAGTACGCGGACGAGGTCTACAACCTTGGGTCGCTGGTCGGCCGACTCGGCAAGGACAACTGACTGATGGACCCGACGACCACCTACGCGTGGTGCTTCAGTCACGGACGCATGCACAAGTTCGTCGCGCCGGAAGGCCCGTGGTGCTCCGCGTCGTGGCTTCCGCTCGGCGAGGATGAGGAGGCGGCGTACAGCGCCAAGGCAGCCCGGGTCGGCGACGCGCAGTTCATGGACGACCTACCACTTGAAGTTCAGGTGGAGGTCGTTGACGAGTGCGCTGGCCAGGGCTGACCGATGGCAAGACTGTTGGTGACTCGCGGCCTACCCGGCTCCGGCAAGTCGACGTTCGCGCGGGCGTGGGTGGCCGAGAACCCGACCGGCCGCTACCGGGTCAACCGGGACGACCTCCGGGCGATGGGCCACGACTCGACGCACGTGAAGGCGTCGAAGACCTCGCTGGGCACGGAGCGGATCGTCGTCGCCGCCCGGAACGCGATGATCGTGTCCCTGTTGCGGCGCGGCGTGGGTGTGATCGTGGACGAAACCTGCCTCCCCGACAAGACGCTGCACAGCCTGCGGCGGCTCGCCGACCGGGCCAACGCCGGGTTCGAGGTCGTCGACTTCCGGGACGTGCCGATCGAGTTGTGCATCGAGCGTGACGCCCGGCGGACCGGTACGGCACGGGTCGGCGAGCAGGCGATCCGGGATATGTGGGAGCGGCACCTGGCCGAGCAGTCCGAGGCGGCGGCGTGAAGACGCTTCGTGTCCGTCACGAGTCGGCACCTCCGCCGTTGGGATGCCGCTGGTGCGGTGTTGACAAACGTGAGCACGTCCAACTGTGGGTTCCTGGCCGCAGTTGGCATGGCTGGGAGCAGCCGACGAAGGCGCAGATTGAGGCCCGACTGCGGGCTAAGTTCGCGGCCCGCGCTGGCCGTGGCGGTCTCTCGACCACGGAGACCCACCGTCAGCCGCTTACATCGCAGCAAAGCAAGCCCTGAAGAGCAAAGAACGCACCGACGAGAAGGAGTGACCTGATGTCCCCGGAAGAGCACTACGCCGAAGCGGAACGACTTCGCGCCCTGGCCGTCGAGCACTGGATGAACCCTGAGGGCGGCTACGACGACGCCGAGTCGCCGACTGCCGAGGAGCGGGAGATCCGGGCGTCGGTAGCGGCCGACGCCCGGCAGGACGCGATGGTCTACCTGGCCGAAGCGCAGGTGCACGCCACGTTGGCGCTGTACCGGAAGCCGGCGGCCGAGCCGTTCGTTCCGAAGCTGGACTGGTGAGCCGGTGAGTATCCCCAACACCCACCCCACCCCCGAAGTCACCGCGATCGTCACTGCGCTTGCTGCCGGCGCCGGTGCTACGACCGTGCACTACGAAACCACCGGCCGTGTCCTGGACGCGCTGGATCTGCCGTCCCGGGATGCTCGGGTCCGTGCCGAGGTCGCCGAAGAGATCGCCCGTGCGATCGAAGTCGAGCGGCCGTCGGCAGGGAGCTTTTGGGACACCGCTGACGCGGCCCGGGTGTACGCCCTGAACGACGCGGCGAAGGTCGCCCGGAAGTACGCTGCTGCGCCTGCCGAGAGCGTCGCTGCGGGGTCGGCTGTTCCCGTCGAGGGATCCGGACTACCCCAACCCGCTCCGCAGAGCGTGGGTCGGCTGCCGTGGCCATACGGCCCTGATCCGGTCACCGACACATGGTTGCGGGAGCAGGGTGCCGATCCGGTTGTGGTGCGGGATCAGGCCCGCCAACAGATTGACGCCCTGGTCCGACCCCGCCCGATCCTGTCGCTTGACACGGGCGCAGCTTGTGGTCGTTGGTGTGAGCGCCCGACTGGACATAGCGGTCCGTGTGACCCGGTCGCCGACATCTCCGGACGCACCGAGGAGGGTTCTGATGTCTGAGCAGACCCCGACCACCGACGCCCCGTACGAGGAGCCGGTGCTGAGCGAGGAGGCATACGGCGACATCGAGGTAATCCCGATGCCCGGCGAAGCGCGACAGGCCGCGTGGCGCGCGTATCACGCGGCGGAGCCGCCGGCCAGAGGCCGCATCACTACTGCTATCGAGACCGCGTACGCCGCTGGGCTGGCTGCTGGTCGTACCGCAGCAGCCGCAGACATCCGGGCGGTCGATGCTTCTGTGCTCAACGGTTACTGCGCCGACGTGGCTGCTCGTGTGGCAGAGAGCGGAGCCAACCATGCCCAGTGATCTACCCGAAGAGGTTGCCGACCTGATTCGTGCCGCCGTGGAGTGGCGGCGAGCCCACGCCAACCGGTCGGTAACAGCAGCACCGACCAAGGCGCGGGCGTCACGTGTACTGGCGGAGGCGGTCGACGCATACAACTGGCGCCTCGCGGAACACGGAGCCGACCGGTGAGCGAGTACGACACCGCGCCGAGCAAGCCGGACTTCGAGCGGCGACCGGCTGACCACCCGCACACCGATCCGGACGACGGTCGCAGCGAGTGCGACCGGTGTGGCAAGTTCGTGTGGCCGGCGATCCACTCGTGCAAGGGCGTGCCAGTGACTGTTGCTGCTCGCGCCCGTTGGGATGCCGCCCACGCGGTCGAGCCAGTGACCGCCCCCAACCCCGCCGACGTCGAGCAGTGGTCCGCCACAATCAACACCGCTGCCGACATCCTCCGGGAGTACATCGCCCGGGAGTCGCCGGACCTGGTGCCGCTGCTGTTCAACGCCGACTACGAGGGCATGGCGATGGCGCTCGCGGAGGCCGGGCGGTTGCTTCCCTCAGACACCGACACCCGCACCGAGTACGCGGCGAAGGTGGTTTGGGACACCGGTGATGTGACGTTCTGGGAGTCCGACCGTGGGCGTGCTGAGGACGTGGTGGCGTTCCACGCGAAGCGTCGGGCCGAAGGCCCGCATGGAATCGCTTCCGCCGAGGTCGTCCAGCGGACTGTGATCACTTCGACGGGTCCGTGGCGTCCGGTTCCTTCCACCCCCACCAAGGAGAGCTGATCGTGCTGCCGTCGCATTGGTGGTTCGCCGGCTGGAGCAAACGCCGGTCCGCCGCCGAGATCTTCCGCCACACCACGGTCCGGGGCGGCTACGCGGCCACGTACCGCCGGCTGGTCCGGTTCGGGCCGTGGTCTGTCGGCGTCATCCGCTACCGGCCGTATCCGCCGGTTCCTTCCACCCCTGAGGAGACACCGCATGCGTGATCAACTTCGCGACCTGATCGCCGCCAAAATGCACGCCGACGACTGCGGCTGCGACGGCCCCGAGGACGACTTCTACCGAAACCTCGCTGACTCGGTAATGGAGCTGTTCCCCGACGTGGAGCGGCAGGGCCGAGATGCTGCCGGCGGCTGGGACGCGGCCGAGGGTTGGGAGCCGCTCGCGACTCGGTGGGTTGCCCGTACCGCACCTGAGGAGACACCCCGATGAGCACCTGCCACCTGTGCCCGTCCGACGACAACCAGATCCCCGACGCCGACGTCCTCGATCACCTGCGGGTGGTCCACCCGGACGCGTACGGGGAAGGTCCGGACCTGTGGCCCGACGGCTCGCCCGTCGTTGTCGATGCCGCTTTGACGCCGGCCGAGTTCGGGGATCCGTCGTGAGTACGCGGGTTCGTCCGGTCGACCCTCAGGTGCTTTCCCGTTGCGCTGGCTGCCGACGGCCGCCTTGTGACCGGCGAGTAGCGGTCGTCTAGTCGGCTACACCGGTAGGCGTCTACACGCCGGGACATAACCTCCGCCTGTGATCGTTCCGGGCGGGCCGCGTATCGACACCGCCGCCAAACTGACCGCCCTGCTGCGGGAGCAAATCATGTCCGGGCAGCTCGCCCCCGGTGCTCTGATCCCGTCGGAGCAGACACTCCGTCAGACGTACGGGCTGGCCCGGGGCACCGTTGCCAAGGCGGTCCGGGCACTACGCAACGAAGGGCTCGCCACACACGTCGTCGGTTATGGTGTCGTCGTGCGCCCGGTCGGCGAGAAAGAGGACGTGCCCGCCGGCCCCGGCTCGACTGTCGACATCCGCATGCCGTCCCCGGCCGAGGTGGAGGCATGGGAGCTACCGGAGGGAGTTCCGGTGTTCGTGGTCGTGGACGCGGACGGGACGGGTCAGGTGTATCCGGCGGACCGGTACCGGCTGCGGGTGGGATGAGGGGGTCCGCTCTCTGCCCGGCTGACTGATCACTGCGGTTTCGACCGAAAGTGGAAGATCTTTCACCATGTGCGGTCCGATCGGCGGGACTGTCGGGTCCCTGTCAGCAGGTCATGGAACTTCCACGGCGCGCGTCGCGGGCAGGCGTCTGTCAATACGTCATACGAGCAGCCGTTCCATCCGCACCTTGGGCACGCTCCCACATGATTGCCGGTCGACAATCAACCCGCAGGTCACCTCGAAGACCAGCCCCGTTCACCGCCGGGTCGGCTATCGACACCGATCGAGCCCGAAACGGATCACCGAACCTCCGCAGCAGATCACCTGAATCCGACCAAGGCTGACCTAACAGCCATCCAAACGGGCATCCACCTACGCCCGACCAGCCCTGACGCTCAAGACTCACTCACCGTTGCTAGATCATTACTGGCGAGGCAGTCTCGGAGGCTCACACCACACCATCACGGAGGTGACCACCAGTGCGGCGACACCCAGCACCCCGCACCACCCGAGGACGCACCCCCGCCCTCACCAACGCCGCACCCCCCACCCCACCTCCACGCTGACCCCTCGCACCACCCCGACCGGCCACCGATGATGGTCGAGTCACCGCCGCCAACCCCACGCGGCGGAGAGGCACCGTCCGCCTCCAATCCTTCCGGCAAAGCTTTGGAGTCAGCCCCATGAGCACCGAACAGACCAGCACCCGCACATCCGTCCCGCGCTACTTCATCGCAGGCATGGCCTGCGGTTCACTCGCCCTCTTCGTCACCGTCGGCGCCCTCATCTACTACGCACTCGTCAGCTCCGGCACCTTCGGTGAGCCGCCACACGGCCTGTCCCCGATCTGGGCCGTCGTCGTCATCCTCCTCGCCCTCGTCCCCATCGGCCTGTGGTGCGCAGACGTCGCCGCCCGGCCCATCCTCAACCGCATCAACCGGCTCGAAGCCCTCGTCGAGCGGGCCAGCGAGGACGCACTCAAAGCGGCGAACGAGGCCGGCTACTGGCGCGGCATCGCAGCAGGGGCAAGGCAAGACATCGAAAACCTGGCCAACCCCGCCGACGTGATCAAGCTAGTTCGGGACGGGCGCCGCAACGGCAACGTCGGCTGACCGGGGCACGAACCGCACCGACGCCGGATCGAACCCCGGCCCCCGCCGCTGCGCAGGCAGAACCACCACCCGCACCCCGAACGCCTGCATCACCGCCCGCCGCTGGTTGAGATCCAACGCCCCCCACCGCCGCTCGGCCAGGTCACCGACCGTCGCCATCACCAACTCAAGATGTGGCGACGGTCGGTACGCTTTCGCCTCTGCCTCCGCCTGCTGCAACTGCGGCTTCAACCGGGTCGTGATGATCCGCAACTGGGCGGCTTCGATGTGCCCGTCGGCGTAGTCGTTCGCCGCCTGCGTCAAGCGCGCCCGCAGCGTCGTCACCCGCGTCAACGCCTCCGCCGCCTTCGCCGACGACCCGGACAGCAGGTCGGCGACGTCCGGGCGCCGCATCAGGGCCACCATCTGATGCTCGACGTACCGGTCCACCGCCGCCAGGTTCCGGCCCACACACGCCTTGGCCTCGCACACGTACAACTGCTGCTTCCGCCCGTGCCGGGAGTTGCCGCGCATCGCCACCCGCAGGTGCGCCCCGCACACTCCGCATTCGCCGACGCCCCACGTCAGAAGGTGCTGGCGGGAGCCGGGACGCTCGATGGTCCGGCCGGGGTCGGTGAGGAGCGCGACAACCCGGTCATGTTTGTCCGGGTCGACGATCTTCGGCCAGGCGGCGGGGATCAACGCCTCGTCGGGGCGGCCCCGGTGGTAGATCCGCAGGCCGATGTTCGCCGGTCGGATCGCGAGCTTCTTCACCGACGTCTTCCCCCACCGACTTCCGTCGTCGGCCTGGCCCTTCGCCCGCCGCGTCCGCCGGTGCCCCGCCCCCGGCGCTGGGACACGTCGCCGGTTCAGGTCGTCGCGGACAGCGGCGAGGGACTTACCGGCGAGCAGCTCGTCAACGATCCACCGCACGACATCGGCCTCAGCGTGTTTCTCCTCGTCCCGGAACCCGATCACCTTCCCGGCCGTCTTGCCCCGACGGTCGTACTCGTAGATCCGGGACCAGCCGTACAGGACGGCACCGTTGGCGCGGCCTTCCTCAGCCCGCTCTTTCGCCGCGTCGTAGACCCGCTCCGCTTTCGTCTCCGACTCGCCGGTGTCGGTCTCACCGAGCATCCCGGCGATCATCCGGCCGCTGGCGGTCCGTAGGTCAAGTTCAGGGCCGTTGGTGCACAGGATGATGATCCCGAGCTTGCCGAGGGTGTCGATGCCCTGCGCACGCTCGACCCGGTTCCGCCACAGTCGGGAGGTGTGGACGCAGACGATACGGCGCTGCACGCCGGTTGGGTTGGGTGCGGCGACGGCGTTCATGAGCTTGTCGAAGTCTGGTCGCGGGGCGCCCTTCAGCGCGGAGATGTCGTTGTCGCTGAACTCGCCCGCGACGTGCCCGCCCCGCCGGGCGGACAGGTCACGGCCGTCTCGTAGCTGCCGGGTGACGCCCTTCTCGGTTGCCAGCTCGTCGTCGGAGATGCGGGCGTACAGGTAGTCCTCGTACAACGCCATGCCGGCATCCTATTGCCCGTGGTGGTCCCCCGCTATTTCCGGGTGGGGTCGGCAACACCGACCGCGACCCGGTGCGGTTCGGCTCGCTCATCGACGACGTGGAGCACAAGATCTTCGACCGGCTGCCGGACGAGACCTGGTTCTATCCGGGGCACGGCCGGGACAGCACACTCGGCGCCGAACGGCCGTCGCTGCCGGAGTGGCGCGCCCGGGGCTGGTGACCCCGACGGGGCACCTGGGGTGGCGATCGCTGGCGACCGTTGGCGAGCTTGGCTAATGGGTGTAGCTTTTAAGCTATGACAGATACCCGGTATCTCCACCGCCCGGAGGGGCGCATCGCGTACGAGCTGTGGGACGGTGACGGGCCGCTGGTTATCTGCTCCCCGGGGATGGGCGAACTGCGCCAGTCGTACCGGCTGCTGACCCCGAAACTGGTCGCGGCCGGCTACCGGGTCGCGGTGCTGGACATCCGGGGGCACGGCGACAGCGACACCAGCTTCGCCGGGTACGACGACGTGGCGCTCGCCAGCGACATGCTCGCGCTCGCCGACGAACTCGGCGGCCCGGCGTACCTGGTCGGCAACTCGATGGGAGCCGGAGCCGCCGTGATCGCCGCCGCCGACGCCCCGGCGAAGGTACCCGGCCTCGTCCTGCTCGGCCCGTTCGTCCGGCAGCCCGCCGGCGCGGCCGTACTGAACCTGCTCTTCCGGATCATGCTCGTCCGGCCGTGGGGCCCGGCGGCCTTCCTCGGCTACTACCCGAAGTGGGTGCCCGGCACCAAGCCCGAGGGATACCCCGAACACCTCGCCCGGGTCCGCGACAACCTGCTCCGGCCGGGACACTGGCGGGCCTTCGTCCGGACCACCCGCACCTCGCACGAGCCGGCCCGGCAGCGGCTCCCCGAGGTGTCCGCCCCGGCCGTCGTGCTGATGGGTGCCGCCGACGTGGACTGGAAGGACCCGGCGGCCGAGGCGCACTGGATCGGGGAGCAGCTGAGGGCCGAGGTCGTGATGCTGCCCGGCGTGGGCCACTTCCCGCAGGCCCAGGCCCCCGAGGCGGTGGCCGCAGCCGTGAAGCGGCTGGTCGAGCGGGATTCCTGACTCCACTGTGTACGCCTGCCGGCACCGGCTCACCCGGTGCCGGCGGGCAGGCACCGCGGCCCGGAATCCGAAAGTGCCCGGGAAAAGTCGAAAAAGATGTTGCCCGGTCGCAGAGCCGCCCCTACCGTAGTTACCACAGCGATCAACACCGAATCGACAGCGAACGACAGGGAGCATCCGATGTTGTGGCAGAACTCATCGCGAGCGTGGCGGCAACTGCCGTCCGGCTCGACGGGTTGTGCCATCCTCGGGCACCCCGTCCTAGGCAGCGCCGGCGAATGTGCCGAGCTGGGCGGCTGGCGGACGTAACGCGACTGCACTCGCGTCCACGCCGCCCTCCCAGACCCGGGACCGGGCGGCGTTTCTCTTACCGTGCGCGTTTCTTCGGCACGGATGTTTCCCTGCCCCGCAAGTCTCTTTCACCGTGCACGATTCCGCACAGGGGTGTGGCGCAACTGGCAGCGCAGCGGCCTCCAAATCCGAAGGTTGCAGGTTCGAGTCCTGTCGCCCCTGCTTCTCCCCGGTCCCGACCGGCGGACACGGCACCAACTTGAGAACTCCACAGTGGATGGCATTACCGATGCCCGGCCGGCGCCGCACCACCGCGCCGGCCGGGCGGATCCGGGGCGAGGGAGACGGCTGACCCGCCTGTTTTGGGTACAGGAGAAACCGAGTTCGATTCTCGGGTCCCGGACGGAACCAGGGGTTGTGGACACCCCGCTCGGACCGTTGGAGTAGTGGTATCTCGCCAGGCTCTCAACCTGGAAGAGGCCGGTTCGATTCCGGCACGGTCTACGGAACCGCGCCCGTTCTCCGGGCCCGGTCGGCACCATCCGCTCCGGTAGCCCAACGGCAGGAGGCAGCGCGCTCAAGACGCGCACAGTGTGCGTTCGAATCGCACCCGGAGCATTTCCCGTGCGGCTGTAGCGCAGTTGGCAGCGCGCCACCTTGCCATGGTGGAGGTCCCGGGTTCGAATCCCGGTAGCCGCTCTCGAACACTTCCAGAGTTCCGTGACGTCGACGAGAGAAGGAGGTATCCGGTGGACGTCCTGGTCATCAACGCCGACCTCGGCCCGCTCCACCGGGTCAGTCTCCGGCACGCCGTACGGATGCTGGTCCGGCGGGTCGCCGAGGTGCACGAGGCCGTACCGGACCGGCTGATCGGGGTGTACCCGGTGCCGACCGTCGTCCGGCTGGTCAGGTACGTCGTCACCAGGTGGCGGTTCAGCTCGGGGCCGGCCTGGTCCCGGTCGGGCGTGCTCACCCGGGACGGACGCCGGTGCGGTTACTGCGGCGGCCACGCCAGCACCGTCGACCACATCCTGCCCCGCTCCCGCGGTGGCCGGAACACCTGGACCAACACCGTCGCGTCCTGCGACGGCTGCAATCAGCGCAAGGCGGACCGCACCCCTGCCGAGGCGGGCATGGAACTGCGGTCGGCGGCGACGGTCCCGAGTTGGGCCGCGCTGACCCGGCGCTGACGGCCGGCCGGCGGATTCTCCCCCGCCGGCCGCCTTTTCCGGATCGTCCAACGGCAGGACACCTGATTCTGGCTCAGGCGATCGAGGTTCGAATCCTCGTCCGGAAGCGCGATGCCCTCGTGGCCCAATTGGCAGAGGCACCAGGTCGAGAGCCTGGTCACGTGCGCGTTCGAGTCGCGCCGAGGGCACTTCGGGGTGGGTGCTGGTGCACAGCGTTGCCTTGCAAGCTCCGCGTGCGCGGTTCGATCCCGCGTCACTCCATGCCCGGGTAGCCCAACGGAAGAGGCCGCCGGCTCAGAACCGGTGTGTTGCAGGTTCGACTCCTGCTCCGGGTACTGCCGTTTCAAGCCCTTGTAGCTCAGTGGACAGAGCGCCTGGCTACGAACCAGGAAGTCGGAAGTTCGAATCCTCCCAGGGGCACGACATCGGGACGTGGCGCAGCTTGGCAGCGCGCCGCACTGGGGGTGCGGAGGCCGTCGGTTCGAATCCGGCCGTCCCGACTTCGACAGGGTCGCCGCAGCCGACGACGACGACTATCGTCTGCCCGACGAGACCGAGAGGATCATGGTGCCGAACCCCACCGAACTGCACAAGGTCAACGCGCTGGTGCAGGGCTTCAAGCCGCAGGCCAAGCGTGAGCTGACCGACGCGCACCGGCGTACCCAGAAGGCGCCGCCGCTGTCCGGGATCTCCCGGACCTACCAGCCGTTCGCCGACGACATCCGGGAGCAGTTGCCGCCGGAGTCGACCCGGGTGCAGTACACCGTCCAGGAGGTGCTCGACGAGGTCGCCTCGACCATGGGTCGGCTCTTCGACCTTCAGTTCATGCAGGACACCGGGAACGCCAGCGCAAAGGCCGACGTGCTGGTCGAGGGGCGGACGCTGATCAGCCAGGCACCGGTCACCTATCTGCTCTTCCTGGAGAAGCAGCTCGTCGACCTGCGTACCTTCGTCGACGGGCTGGCCACCCTGGACGCGGCGGAACGGTGGGAGTTCGACCCCGACCGGGGCTGCTACGCGAGTACGCCGAGCCAGACGCAGAAGATGCGCAAGGTGCACCGCAACCACGTCAAGGCGGAGGCCACCGAGAAGCACCCGGCGCAGGTCGAGGTCTACACCGAGGACGTACCGGTGGGCATCTGGACCACGGTGAAGCTCTCCGGCGCGCTGCCGGCGGAGCGGGTGAAACTGCTGCGCGGCCGGGTCGACAGGCTGCTGGAGGCGGTGAAGGTGGCCCGCGAGGAGGCGAACAGCAGCACCGTCGAGGAGCGCACCGTCGGCGACGAGGTGTTCGGCTACCTGTTCGGGTAGCCTCCCAGACACCCCCGTGGAGCGGGGGGTGGCGCGACGAGCGCCGAGACTGAGGCTGATCTGTCAGGCTCATCGAAGGCGACGGTTCCAGTGGAGGTTCAAGTCCTCCCCTCGGCACTCCGGGCCGAGGTAGCCCAACTGGCAGAGGCAGACCGGCGCCGAGCAGGCTGAGACTATCGCTCCAGACTCAGCACCCCCACCCATCGCCAGACCTACCGACCACGACAATCTCGACGAGATGCTGGTTCGAGTCCAGTCTGCCGCTCTCCCTGCGGCGGTCGCTTAATGGCAAAGCACGTCGACCGCAGACTGATCGTGGAGCTTAAACGCCGCTGGCGTGCGAACGGGTGGAATTCGAGGGCCCCCGGGGCAGGGCATACCCCGGGGGTCCGCCAACTCTTGACGAGCCCGCCTGGCGGCGGGACGTCCTCGCGCCGCTAGCTCATTGGCCAGAGCAACGCACTCTTAATGCGTGGGTTCGGGGTTCGAGTCCCCGGCGGCGTACTCGCGGGGTAGCGCAGTGGTAGCGCGGCGGCCTCATAAGCCGCAGGTCCCGGGTTCGACTCCCGGTCCCGCTCCCGTTCCGGTAGCTCAGTCGGAAGAGCATCGCGTCGACATCGCGAAGGTCGCTGGTTCGAGTCCAGCCCGGAACACGTACTAGTCCAGCCCGGAACACGTACCGGTCCCGCCGGTCGGCCGAGCGGGTGCGCCGACGTCGGAGAGTCGGGCCTGTCTGTAAAACAGGTGCCTCGCGCGCAGGAGGTTCGAATCCTCCCACCCGCACGCCCGGCCTCGTCTCGTCCCCGGTGGGGCGCCCCGCCTGCAACGCGGGTGATGCGGGTTCGACTCCCGGCGAGGTCTCGATGCCATCCACTGTGGATGCCATGGGCGCGGGCGTCGGCTGCTCGGCCGCCACTCATTCTGGCGGTGTGCCCGGTTCGACACCGGGGCCCATGACTCGCCGGCCGGCGGTGGTTGTGGTGACGGGGGAACGCCGGCCGGCCCCGACCGCCCGGCCACGGCTCGGCCACGGCTCGGCTCGGCTCGGCTCGGAACCGGGAACCGGGAACCGGGTCAGGATCGCGGAGCCCGACCCGCCCGCCAGGCCCGTACGCCGAGGACGCCGACGGTGGTGCCGATCGCCAGGGACGCCGCGATCAGCAGCGCGTGCACCCAGAGGAAGCTCGTCGGGCTGCCCTGCCCGATCTCCCCGGTCGACCAGGCCCGGGCATCGTTCCAGATGGCGACGGCGAACCGGGGCCAGATCACCCAGGTCCAGACGCCGACCAGGACCAGGAAGCCGGCCCAACGCCGCGACAACACCATGGCAGCCCAGTATGCCAGCCGCGGCCTGTGCCCCCGGGTGGTGCCGGCCGGCGGCCCCAGCCGGCCGGCACCACCCGTCCCCCCGGTCCCCCACAAGCCGCCCGGCCGGCCTCGGCCCCCCGGTCTGCTCCCTGCGCCCCGGCCAGCCCTGCCCCGGTACAGCTCTGCCCGGTAGAGCCCTGCCCCGGTCAGCCCTGCACGGTCGAGCCGAGTCGGCGGCGCACCCCCAGCAGGACGAGCCCGCCGAGGACCATCCCGACACCCACCGTGCCGAGCAGCGCGAACGACTCCCCCGGCAGCAGCCCGCCGACCGAGCGGGCCAGGATGGCCAGCAGCATGTAGAGGCCGGCCCAGAGCACCGCGCCGATCGCCGCGAAACCCAGGAACCGCCGGTACGACATCCGCAGCCCACCCGCGGCCAGCGGCAGCACGGCGTTCAGTACCGGCAGGAACGGTGCCACCATCACCATCCGGCCCCCGCCGCTGCCGAGGATCCGCTCGGCGGCCACCCAGCGTGCCTCCCCGATCCACCCCCCGGTCCGGCTGCGCCGCAACCGGGCACCGAACCGCCGGCCGGCGAAGAAGGTGAGCGACCAGCCGCCGAGACAGCCGATGATCACCGCCAGGAACGCCCCCAGACTGGCCGGCCTGCCGACCCCCACCGCGGCCAGTACCGCCACGTCACCTGGCACGAGTACGCCGAGCAGCGGTATCGCGTCCAGCAGCATGACCCCGCCGAGCACCGTCAGGAAGATCCACGACGGCAGTTCCCCCACCTGAACCAGCCAGTCCGCCACGTCAGGAACGTTACGGAGGTGGCGGCATCCGGACATCCGGGGCGAGCCCTGGTTGGCGGCACCGGCGACCCTGAGCCGGTCTAGGGGTGACTCCGCCGTCCGGCGTAGGCCGACGGACGACCCCCGCTCGCCGACGGACGTCTCCGCCTGCCGAGGGTCGACCGCGACCGCCCGGAGGTCGACCCGACCCGCCGCAGGTGGCCGCCGACCGGAACGGAGGTTGGTACGACTCCCGACTTCCGCCCGCACCGGCTATCCCGGGCGGCTACTGTCGGTGGCGTACAGGGCGGGCCACGCACCAGGCGCGCCGCTAAGGAGACACCCATGGCAACCGGAACCGTCAAGTGGTTCAACTCGGAAAAGGGCTTCGGCTTCATCGAGCAGGACGGCGGAGGACCGGACGTGTTCGTCCACTACTCCGCGATCGCGTCGTCCGGCTACCGCGAGCTGAACGAGGGACAGAAGGTCGAGTTCGACGTCACCCAGGGCGAGAAGGGTCCACAGGCGGCTAACGTCCAGCCGCGCTGACCAGCTCGGAGCGCCCCGGGCGGGCCGGTCCGGCCGGCTCCTCCGGCAGGTCACGACGCTTGCGCAGGGGACCGACCAGCAGGATCAGCCCGGTCAGCGCCAGACCGCCGGTGAGTACCCACATGGCCGGGCGGAGGCCGAGTGCCGTACCGAGGGCGCCGGCGAGCACCGCGCCGAGCGGCATGGTGCCGAGGTTGACCACCTGCATGGTCACGATGACCCGGCCGAGCAGCTGGTGCGGCACGTACGCCTGCCGGAAGCCGGCCTTGATCACGTTCCCGGCCACCACTCCGGCACCGATCACCACCCCGGCCAGCACCACCAGTCCGAGCCGGGCTCCGGGGGCGGTCAGCGGGATCAGCAGGGCGAACGGTTCCGCACCGAGGGCGCAGAGCAGCAGCGCGCGGGCACTGCCGAGGCGCCGGGACAGCGCGGTGGCGACGGCGGCTCCGACCACCCCGCCGGCGCTCATCACGGCGACCAGCGCGCCGACCGTGCCCGGCCCCAGCCCGACCTCGCGGACCAGGAAGACGACCAGGATCGCCTGGTAGCCGACCAGCCCGAGGTTGCTGACGGCACCCCAGACGGTGAGTACCCGCAGGTAGGGGTCGCGGACGGTGAAGCGTACCCCCTCGGCGATCTGCGGACCGAGACCCGCGTCCGGCGCGGCGGCCCGGGGTGGCTCCGGGCGCCGGATCGACAGCAGGCAGGCGGCCGAGCCGAGGAAGCCGAACACGTTCACCACCAGTGCGGCCGCCGCACCGAACAGGTTGGCCAGCAGGCCGGCGGCACCCGGACCGGCCACCTGGGCCACCGCCTCGGTCCCCTGGAGCTTCGCGTTCCCCTCGGCCAGGTCGGCCCGGTCCAGCAGGGTGGGCAGGTAGACCTGGTACGCGGTCTTGAAGAAGACGCTCACCGTGCCGCCGGCCAGCGCGACGGCCAGCAGGTGCCCGACGCCGAGTACGCCGAGCCAGCCGGCGACCGGCACGCTGGCGAAGAGCAGCGCGGCGACCAGGTCGCAGGTCACCATCACGGGCCGGCAGCGCAGCCGGTCCACCAGGGCGCCGGCCGGCAGTCCGACCAGCAGCCAGGGCAGCCAGGCGGCGGCGGTCAGCAGCGCCACCTGGAAGGTGCTGGCACCGAGGGTGGCGACCGCCACCAGCGGCAGTGCCACGCTGGTGACGCTGGCCCCGAAGGTGCTGCCGCCCTGGCCGATCCAGAGCAGCCTGAAGTCTCGTTGCCGGAGCAGGCTCATCTTCTCTCCTCGTCCGCTGGCCCGCTGGCCGCGCTCGGCCCGCACCGGGGCGGGCGAAGCGGCGGGCGCAGGGGTCGGCTGGGTCAGGGTTGGGCCGGGACGCCGTAGGCGAAGAAGAAGACGGGTTCGCGGTGCTGCCCGTCGTCCGGCAGCTCCCGGTCGCCCCAGCGGGAGAGCAGGGCGAGCAGCTCGGTCTCGAACTCGACCAGCTCGTCCGGGGTGAACCGCAGCCAGCGGTCGGTGGAGAAGGGCGCCTCCCCCCAGGCGGCCCGCTGCTCCTCCCCGCTGGCGTGCCAGTCCCGCACCAGGCCGACCTGGCGGTCGAGGTTCAGCGAGACGGCCGCCTGCTGCACGGCCTCGCTGGCCGGGTCGTCGGCGAAGTCGGCGGTGGACCAACGCAGGCCGGACGAGACCAGCCGCCACCAGCGCTCCCGGCGGTCCCGGGCCAGCTCCGGCGCCTCCGCCACCAGGTCGGCGGCGGCGAGCACCCTGAGGTGGTGGCTGACGTTCGCCACCGCCTGTCCGGTGCGTTCGGCAAGCGTGCTGACGGTGGCCGGACCGTAGACCTTCAACACGTCCATCAGACGGCGGCGTAGCGGATGGGACATCGCGGCCAGCACCCGGGAGTCGGTGACCTGGCGGATCTCTCGCTTCATGCACTCAGACTCGCACACGCAACAGCAGTTGCGCAAGAGATGTTGTGCAATAGTGGTTGCGGGCTTCTGGCGGTCCCGCCGGGAGACTTCGACGGCCGCCGGGACAGATCGACGGCAGAGCTGGTTCGGCTGATAGCGGAAGCGCTCGGCACATCCGACCGAGCCGATCTACCGTGACGTCATGCAGAAGATCGCCCTGGTCGTCGGCGCCACCGGCCAGGTCGGCCGGGCCACGGTCCGCGCCCTGGTGGCCGACGGCTGGCACGTCCGGGCCGCCGCCCGGGGCCTGCGGGCCGGCGCACCCTGGCCGCCGGACTGGAACGTCGAACTGGTGCCGCTGGACCGCGAGGACGACGCCGGGCTGGCGGTCGCGGTCGGCGCCGGCTGCGACGTCCTGGTCGACACCGTGGCGTACGACGCCAGGCACGCCCGCCAACTGCTCCGGCTCGCCGACCGGGTCGGTTCGGCAGTGGTCGTCTCCAGCGCCGGGGTCTACCTCGACGACGAGGGCCGGGGGTTCGGTGCCGAAGGGGTCCGGTTCCCGGTGCCGATCGCCGAGACCCAACCGACCGTGGCACCCTCGGAACCGGACCCCGCCCCCGACTCGGAGCGCGACCCCGATCCGGACACGGACACGGACCCGGGATCCGGGGCGGGTGCGGACACCTACGCGGCCGGCAAGGCGGCCCTGGAACGGGAACTGCTCGCCGCCGGGGCGGTGCTGCCGACCTCGCTGCTGCGGGCCGGTGCGATCCACGGGCCGCACACCGTGCACCCGCGCGAGTGGCACTTCGTCAAACGCGCCCTGGACAACCGCCCGGTACGGGTGCTGGCGTACGCCGGGCAGAGCCGGTTCCACCCGGTCTGCACCGCCAACCTGGCCGAACTGATCCGGCTCTGCGCCGCCGAGCCCGGTGCCCGGGTACTCAACGCGGGCGACCCGGAGCCGCCGACCGTACGCGAGATCGGTGCCGCCGTGCACGCGGCGCTGGACCACGACGCGGAGGACGTACTGATCGACGGCCCGTCCCCGGCACCGCCGGTGGGCATGACCCCGTGGTCGACGCAGCACCCGGTGGTGCTGGACATGGGCCTGGCGCACCGGCAGCTCGGCTACCGGCCGGTGACCAGCTATCTCGACTCGCTGCCGGAGACCGTACGGTGGCTTGTGGACGCCGCGCACGGCCGGGACTGGCGGACCGTCTTCCCCGATCTCGCCCAGAACTACCGCACCGACTACTTCGACTACCTCGCCGAGGACGCCTGGCTACGCCGCCGCAGTCACTGAGCCGCCGAGCCAGCCACTGCGCTCAAGGGCCGCTGAGCCAGCCACTGAGCTGACGGGCCGCTGAGCCGCGCAGCCGCTGACCGTGGCGGCAGTTCAGGCGGCGGTGAGCTTCGCGGCCAGCTCGGCGACCCGGTCGCCGAACGCCGCCCGCAGTGCGGTCGCCGCGGCGTCCAGGTCCTTGGAGCCCAGCCCGTTGAGCACGCCGTCGATGATCTGCTGCTCGTTG